>NZ_JAALDN010000100.1 GCF_014144855.1 Dietzia maris
GGTCCGGCCGCGTGCGCGGCGGCGGGCCCGGTCCGTGCGTCCGGCTCTGTCGGCAGGTGGACCACGCGGGTCCCGGGGGGACGCTGGGTGTCGTCGAAGGGGCCGGTGACGAGCATCGTGACCTCGTCGCCCCGGTCGCGGAGCGCGGCGACGACCGGCAGCACCCGGTGCAGGTGCCCCCGTCCACGGTTGTGGACGTACACGCCGATCATCGCCCGGTCGCCCCTAGGCCGACCCCCGGGCGGCGCCGACGAGCGCCTCGCAGAAGGCCGGGAGATCGTCGGGCCGGCGGCTCGTGAAGACCCCGTCGTCGCTGACGAGCTCGGAGTCGACCCACTCCGCGCCAGCGTTGACCAGGTCGGTCCGCAGGCTCGGGAAGGAGGTGACCTTCCGGCCGCGCACCACGTCCGCCTCGATGAGGACCCACGGCGCGTGGCAGATCGCGAACACCGGCTTGCCAGCCTCGACCATCTCGCGCACGAGGGTCACCGCGTGCTGGTCCCCGCGCAGGGCGTCCGGGTTCGCGACGCCGCCGGGCAGGACGAGCACGTCCACGTCGGCCGCGGAGATGTCCGCACTCGTGCGGTCCACGGGCCGGGTGCCGGCCGGGCTGAGGTGATCGACCAGCCCGACCTCGCCGTCCTCCGTGCTGACGAGGACCGGCCGGAAGCCGGCGTCGGAGACGGCGTCCCACGGTTCGGTGAGCTCGACGCGCTCGATCCCCTCGGAGGCCACGAGGAAGGCGACGGTACGGGTGTCAGTGAGTGCATCCTGTGTCTCGGTCATGATCCCGATCGTGAGGTCCTGCCCGCCGCGCCGCAACCGGTCCGGCGACGGTAGACCCGGGTGCTCCGGTCCGGCACGATACCCCCATGGGCAGACGAGATCGGATGGACCGCAGAGGGCGTCGCGACAATAGGCGCGGTGGGTGCGGGTGCGGGTGCTCGCTGGTCCTGCTGCTCCTGCTTCTGGCGGGTCTGGTGGTGGCCGCGGAGTTCGGCGCGCGCTGGTACCTGTCGGACCGGGCCGAGCGCGAGGCGTCGGCGGAGCTCGGGGCGCCGGTGTCCGTGGAGTTCGGGACCAGCCCCGTGTTGTGGGACCTGGCCACGCAGCAGGCCGTGGGCACGGTCCGCCTGACCTCCCCCGGTGACGCCACCGTGCCGCGGATCGACGTGACCGGCTACTCGGTCTCGCAGGTCGACGGCGGTATCCGCGCCGAGTCCGCGGACGGCACCGCCACACTCAGCGCCGACCAGCTCGCGGCGGCCGCCGCGGAGGGCAACCCAGCGGAGGGCTCGCCGATCGCGGGCATGACGGAGGTGCGCTCGGTGCGCCCCGACGCACCGGCCGGCCTGCTGCGCGCCGACATCGGCGGCATCGCGGAGATCGGGGTGCAGCCCGGGGTGAACGACGG
>NZ_JAALDN010000101.1 GCF_014144855.1 Dietzia maris
GAACTGCATGGACCGGTACGGCCACCCGGCGGGCCCGGCGGCCGAGTCGTGGGTGTTCCACTGGCTCACCACGAAGTGCCACTCCTCCGGCGTGGATCCCGGCACCGGGCAGCCGCAGTAGAGCTGGGCGACCCGCGCGGGCCCGGCCCCGGGGTCGGAACCGTCCGACTCGTCGCCCCACGCACTCCCGTGCAGGAGCGTGGTGTGCGTGGTGACCGAGCGGTCGAGCAGGTCGGCCCCGATGTGCGGGAACGTCAGACAGTCGATGCGGTAGTGCTCGGCATCGAAGTAGGTGAGGGTCCAGAAGTCCTCGCACCGACGCAGGTACATCTCGCCGATCCGGCCGGGCAGCACGATGGTCGTGGGATTGCCCCAGCCCCAGGCGCCCTTCCGGAAGCCCCAGGTCTGCCACCTGCGGAGGTCGGGATCCGCGAGGTGCTCCTCACGCACCCGCATGAGGATGACGCCCTTGTCCCGTTGGAACCCTGTGGACAGGACGTAGACGAACCCGTCCCCGCCGAGCTCCCACGTCCAGAGTTGGCGATGGCCGCCCTCGAGGAGGGGCGAGAACTCCGCCCCCGTGGGCTCCCAGGTCCGGCCGTCGTCGGTCGACCGGTGGATCCGGGTGCGGGTGACGGTGCCCAGGCCGTCGTTGACCATGACGTGCAGGTACATGGTGTCTCCGATGGTGAGCACGTCGCTCGGGAGGACGGTCGAGCACCCGCGGCCGTGCACATAGTCGATCAGCTGGGCGGCGTAGTCCCGCGGGCCCGGGCCGGCGGCGTCCGTCCACTCGAGCCCCTCGGACAGGTCGACGGTGTCGGAGAACAATCCGGCGGGGGAGCGCCAGTCCGGGTTTCCGGGTCCGGGACGCTCATCCGTGGTGGGGGCACACTGCTCGATACCCGGGTGCGGACGCCCCACATGGGGGGCGCCCATCCCGGCGCCGGCGAAGGTGTCGCCGAACACCGCGAGCAGGCGCCCGGACGGGGTCCGGGTCAGGATGCCCAGATCCGTCCCTTCCATCCCGAAGACCGTGGTGATCCCGGGTCCGGTGAGGTCCCGGACCTTGCGGGTGGCCGATGTGCGGGACGCAGTGGGCGGCGGCGGATCCGTCATGGGGCCGACGCTACCGCGCAACCGGTCGGGCGGCACCAGACTCGTTGTCAGGTCACAATTCTGGCGAAGCGGGCCCCACGCCCCGAACCGCGGGGCGTATGGTCATCGGCGTGACCCATCCCTTCGCACGGGCCGGGCGGGAGCTCGTCCCCGGCCACTGGCTCGGCCCCGCAGCCGTTCTGGCGCTCGGGTGTGCCACGGCGTGGACGCTCATCGGGTTCGGACACGGCGCGCCGTTGGCGGCCGTGGTGCTCGTCGCGGCACTGGTGCTGGCCCTGTGGAACTCCCCGCTGCGCGCCTCCGGTCACGAGCCACTCC
>NZ_JAALDN010000102.1 GCF_014144855.1 Dietzia maris
CGGGCTGGTCTGGCAGCAGTACGACGGTGGGGGACGAGTCGCGCCGCGGTCGGTCTTCGACTGGGCCAGGGTCACCGCAGGGGCCACCCTCGTCGTCGTCGGGCTCGCCGTCGTGGTCCTCGGTCAGGTCGAGTTCGCCGCGCTGCGGTCGTCCCTCCTCGCGGTCGTGGCCACCCTCGTCGGCGTGGGACTGCTCAGCGTGCCGGTCGGACTGCGACTGTGGCGGTCCCTCGAGGAGGAGCGCGCGGCGCGGATCCGCGAGTCCGAACGCAGCGACATCGCCTCCCACCTGCACGATTCCGTCCTGCAGACCCTGGCACTCATCCAGAAGAGATCCGATGACCCGGGCCAGGTGGCGCGGCTCGCCCGCCGGCAGGAACGGGAGCTCCGGCAGTGGCTGTTCGGCGCCGGCTCCCGGATGTCCTCGGGCGCGGCGACCTTCGCGGGGGCGGTCGAGGTGATGGTCGGCGACGTCGAGGACGTCTACGGACTGCGGGTGGACCAGGTCGTGGTGGGCGGTGACGGCCCGGTCGGCGACGCCGGGGAGGCCGTCCTGGGTGCCGTCCGCGAGGCCCTGGTCAACGTCGCCAAGCACGCCGGCGTCGACACCGCCGACGTGTTCGTGGAGAACGACGGACGCACGCTCAGCGCGTTCGTCCGCGACCGCGGACGCGGCTTCGACCCCGATGCCGTGGGCGGCGACCGCCACGGGCTCGCGCAGTCCATCCGACACCGCGTGGAGAGCCGCGGTGGGACCGTGCGCGTGCGCAGTACGCTCGGGCGCGGGACGGAGATCGGGATCGAGATGCCGCTGGAGGGCGAATGACGGACGGGCCGCAGGACGGGTCGGGGGAGTCGACGACGGGCGGCGGCGGGATGTGCCGGGTCTTCCTCGTGGACGACCACGCGGTGTTCCGCAGCGGGGTCCGTGCCGAACTCGCCGGGCAGTCGACCATCGAGGTCGTCGGCGAGGCGGGCTCCGTCGCCGAGGCCGTGACCGGCATCGACCGGGTGCGTCCCGACGTGGTGCTGCTCGACGTGCACATGCCCGACGGCGGTGGCGTGGCCGTGCTGCGGTCGGTGCTGGGGGCCGACCCGGGCGGCGTGGCCGATCCCGCCCGCGCCCCGGAACCGACCTTCCTCGCGCTGAGCGTCTCCGACGCCGCCGAGGACGTGATCGCCGTGATCCGGGCCGGCGCGCGCGGCTACGTCACCAAGACCATCACCGGCGAGGACCTGGCCGACGCCGTGTGTCGGGTCGCCGACGGGGATGCCGTCTTCTCTCCGCGGCTGGCCGGGTTCGTGCTGGACGCGTTCGCCCGCGCCTCCCCGGGCCCCGCCGATCGTGGCGAGCCCGTCCACGACCCCGAGGTCGACTCGCTCACCCCGCGTGAGAAGGAGGTGCTGCGACTGCTGGCCCGCGGCTACACCTACAAGGAGATCGCCGAGGAGTTGTTCATCTCGGTCAAGACGGTGGAGACCCACGCCTCCAACGTCCTCCGCAAGACCCAGCAGTCCAACCGGCACGCGCTGACCCGCTGGGCGCAGTCCCGGCACCTGGACTGATCCCCGCGGCCGGCCGGCCGGAGTGGTTTCTCGCCCGGGTCGGCTCCGCGCACCCACCCGGACCGATAGCGTGACCGGGATGAGCGAACCGCGCGACCTGCCCGTGTGCATCATCGGTGACTCGTTCGTGGCCGGATACGGCGATGACACGGGCCGCGGGTGGACCGCGCACCTGATCGAGGCCGGCCCCGCGGCCGGTGTGCACATCCACGCCGCGGTCGCCGGGATCGGCGGGGACACCTCCGAGATGATCCTGGCCCGCTGGGACGAGGTCGATCGTCGGCGGGCCGCGTTCCCCACGACCGCGGTGATCGCGGAGTTCGGCGTCAACGACGTCATGGAGCACGAGGGCGCGTTGCGTGTCGACGAGGCGGGCACCGTCGCGGCGCTGCGCGGAATGATCGACCGGGCGCCCGAGGGGCGGTTCCTCGTGGTGGGGCCGCCGCCGGTGGTGTGGGACGAGGTCAACGAGCGGATCGCGGCCCGGGCCGAGACCATGGCGCAGGTGTGCGACGAGGCCGGGGTGCCGTTCGTGCCGACCTTCGACGTGCTGCTGGCGGGTGGTCAGTGGATGCGCGAGGTCGCCGCCGGCGACGGCGCCCACCCCGGGCCCGGCGGGTACGAACAGTTCGGCCAGGTGATCTCCGGTCCTGTGCTCGAGTGGTTGCGTCTTCTGCCGGACGTCGAGCCGGGTTACTAGCGGGAACTCTTCATGGCGGCCCTGACCGTCACCGTCGGGTCCGCCTCGAGCTCGGCCACGCGCGGCGAGTCCATGGGCAGCAGCGCGATGCGCCCGGCGGAGTCGAAGTGCAGCGCCCAGCCGTAGGTCTTGGCCAGCGGGGAGGTGCGCAGGCACGGCTGACCCGTGGAGAAGAACCGTTCGCGTTCGGCTGCGCGGTCGACCTCGGCTATGTCCTCGCGCCGGCAGTACACGTCGAAGATCAGGTCATCGCTCGTCCACGTGTAGTCCTCGCCCGAGAGCCGTTCGTACTGCAGCTCGGCGACCGACCCCTTCCCGGAGGGCGGGGCGGTCGCCGCCACGGCCCTGGTGTCCGGGGCGGGCAGGATCAGGGTGTCGGTGTAGTGGGTGGTGTGCATTGTGCGCCTCTGTTCCTGTAGTGGTTCTGGGTGTCCGGTCGTCCCGGCGGTGAGGTGATGGTCTCCGGTAACCTGATTCTCGTCGTACGCCCCGTACGGCGGCAGGAGGATGAATCATGACGAGTCCGCAGAACCCTGACCGTGTCGGCGAGCATTCCGAGGAGCCCGCGGACAAGGCCCGGTACGACCACGACGACGCGGTCGCCGACGAGTGGGGTGACGAGTCCTTCCCGGCCAGTGATCCCCCCGGTGCGCTCTGAGTCAGCGCAGGATCTCGAACTGTTCGGACACCGCCCGCAGCGCACTCGCGCTGCGGGCGAACTGTTCGCGTTCGGTGGTGTCGAGCTCCAGCTCCACCACCCGCTGGACGCCGGTCCGCCCGATAACCGCGGGCACCCCGATGAAGATCCCGTCCTGGTCGTACTCGCCCCGCAGCAGGGTGGAGACCGGTAGCGAGACCTGCTCGTTGCGCAGCACCGCGCGGGTGATGCGGGCCAGCCCCATCCCGATGCCGTAGCTGGTGGACCCCTTGGAGTCGATGATCCGGTAGGCGGCGTCCCGGGTCTCGTCGAAGATCTGCGTCAGGCGTTCCCGCTTGGCGGGGTCGCCCGCCAGGTCGCGACGTAGGGGAACCCCGGAGACGTTGGCGGAGGAGAAGACCGGCAGCTCGGTGTCGCCGTGTTCCCCGATGATCGAGGCGTGGACGCTCATCGGGGCCACGTCGTAGTACTGCCCCAGCATGAACCGGAAGCGCGCCGAGTCGAGGATGGTGCCGGAGCCGATGACCTGCGCGGCGGGGAGCCCGGAGTAGCGCCACGACGCCTGGGTGAGGATGTCGACGGGATTGGTGGCCACCAGCAGGATGCCGTCGAACCCGGTTGCCATGACGTCACCGACGATGTTCTCGAACAGCGTCATGTTCTTGCCCACGAGGTCGAGGCGGGTCTCACCGGGTTTCTGGGCTGCGCCGGCGCAGATGACCACCATGGTGGCGTCGGTGCAGTCGGCATAGGTGCCCTCGGTGACGAGGGTGGGGGAGGGTGCCCACACGACCCCGTGGTTGAGGTCCATAACCTCTCCGACGAGTTTGTCGTGGTCGATGTCGATGATGGTCAGATGGTCGGCCAGTCCCTGGTTGACGAGCGCGTAGGCGTAGGCGATACCCACGTCCCCGGCGCCGATGAGGACGATGCGATTCCCGACGGAGGCCTTCATGCCCGCAAGGGTAGAGGCGTGGGGTCGCCGCCCGGTGGGTATCCGAGGAACGCCGGTGGGCCCTGCCGTCCGGTTCGGCCCGCTATCCGGCGGCGTCCAGTACGGCGCGGTGACGACGCTCGATGGTGATCCGGTCGTCGGCGTTGCGGGTGGCGTCGAGGGCGTCGTCACGGAGCTTCGTGGCGTGGTGGGTGAGGACCGCACGTCGGTCGGGATCATCGAGGACCTGCGTCGCGACGGCGAGGACGTCGAGGATCCTGATGCTGACCGCTGGAGCGCCCGCACCGTACTGCCGCATCTGGTCGAACATCGTGGCGACGAGGCCGGCGAAGTCGGAGGTCGCCACGACGAGGCGGACCTCGTCGTCCCTGGCGTGCACCCCGGTCGGCCATTCCCTGTCCTCGAGGGTGCACAGGGCGTCCCCGAAGCGGTCCACGACGTCGACGGCGGTGAACGGGTCGTTGGTCCCGGGGCTCAGGGCACGCGTGCCCACCTCGGCGAGGAGGCGGACGGCGTGCTCGACATCCTGGTCGCGGGTACGGGATTCGCCGACCGTGAGGGCGGGCATGATGCCCTCGGGCAGGGTGGGGACGGCCTCGGCCACGGGGGAGTTCGGATAGAGGTAATCCCCGGGTCGCACGAGGAGCCGGATCGTCGTCCCGGTCTCGACGGCGAGTTCGACGAGCCGCCCGTGGTCGACGAGCTGCAGATAGCCGCCCTTCTCCACCAGGAGGGTCTCCGCGTCCGCCCAGAACTCCTCCTCTGGTGGGGGCAGCACATCGCGGTCCGGATCCGTCAGTTCGGTGGCGGTGAGCAGGGAGGAACGTAGATCCGTGGTGAGGAGGTTCACGACGCGGGTGGTGTTGATCGACCCGGTGACGTGGCCGATGAAGTACACGAGTGCGCTGATGCACCCGAGCGCCAGGATGAGGGCGAGGGTGACGTTGTACTGGGGGACGAACGGGGTCCCCTCGTCGCCACCGGTGACCGTGCGGAGGCTGTAGAGGCTGAAGGCGAAGGTGGAGATGAAGACGCCCAGTGTGATCTGGTTGCCGCGGTCCTCGGTGAAGTTCTGGAGCAGGCGCGGCCCCATGGTGCCGGCGGCGTAGGAGAGTGCGGCGATGGTGATGGAGAAGACGGTGCCGCCGACGCCGATCGAGCTGCTCGCCACGGCGGCGAGGATGCTCCGGGAGCCCTCCACGCCGCCGCCGTAGATCCAGGAGGCCGCCTCGTCACTCGTGCCCGGGTTGGTGGACAACCACGCCCCCAGGTGGGCGAGGCCCAACGCGACGAGGGTCATCACGGCGGGGAGAAACCAGAAGCGGCGGCTGATCTGTCGGAGTCGGAAGCGTAGTCCGGCCATGGCTGTCCTCTCTGTGGTGGACACAGCGTAGCCGGTGGGTCCGACGGTGAAGCGCGTTCCGGCCTGTCGAACAGGTGTTCTTGCGCGATGTCGTACCCGTGGTGTTCACTGATCGCGTACTCGAAAAGCCATTCGATCAATGGTCTGTCCGGCGTGTCGGACCCGGTGGGAGGTGGGGATGATGGTAGTGGCGACGTCACCTGTCGACCTGTCCGGCCTCGGCCGGGAGGAGCGTGTCACGGAGCTGCGTCGCCGCCTGGCCGCGATGCCCGGCGGCGGTGCACCCGCCGCGGTTCGCGCCCAGGCCCCGGCAGGGCCGGCTTCGGTCGTCTCTGCGCCCTCT
>NZ_JAALDN010000103.1 GCF_014144855.1 Dietzia maris
TGGTCATGGAGACCGGTGGCCTGCCCGTCACCGTCGCCGAATCCCATCGGGCCCTCTACCACGCGGCCCTCGCGCACGGCGCCAACCACCTCGTCACCCTCGTCAACGACGCCGCCGAGGCGCTCGCCGCGTCGTTCGCCGTCCTGCCCGGGGGCGGAGTCGAGGGCGATCCCGACGGCATGCTCGGGCAGGACGCGGAGGCGCTCGCGCGCCGCACCCTGGAGCCGCTCCTGCGGGCCGCCCTCGACAACGTCCTGGCCTCCGGGGACTCGGCCCTGACCGGTCCGGTGATGCGCGGTGACGCCGTCACGGTCTCCCGCCACCTCGATGCCCTCGAGGACGTCGACGGGGGAATCGCCGCCGGCTACCGGGCGCTCGCGTTGCGCACCGCCGACCGCGTCGGGGCCGGAGCCGACGTGACCGACCTCTTGGCCCCCGACCTCACGGAGCAGCTTCGATGACCCCCGCCACCTTCGCGGTCCGGACCGCGGTCCCCGGTCGCCCGAACACCGGATACAACCGGGGTGAGCTGACCATCCACCACGACCCGTCCTCGCTGCGCGCGGTCACCGAGTCGCTGCGCAAGGTCGGCAAGCAGATCACGTTCGTCCCCACCATGGGCGCCCTCCACGAGGGGCATCTCGCGCTGGTCGAGGCGGCCCGCCGCACGCCGGGGTCGGTCGTGGTGGTGTCGATCTTCGTCAACCCGCTGCAGTTCGGGCCCGGCGAGGACCTCGATGCCTACCCACGCACCCTCGACGAGGACGTGGCCCGGCTCGCCGACGCCGGCGTGGAACTCGTCTTCGCGCCCAGCGCGGCCACAATGTACCCGGACGGCCCCCGCACGACGGTGCAGCCCGGCCCGACCGGTGAGATCCTCGACGGGGCCGCGCGACCCGGCCACTTCGCCGGGATGCTCACCGTGGTGAACAAGTTGTTCAACATCGTCTCCCCCCACCAGGCGTTCTTCGGGGAGAAGGACTACCAGCAGTTGGTGCTCATCCGCCAGATGGTGGCGGACCTGGACATGGACGTGCGTGTGGTCGGCGTCCCGACCATCCGGGAGTCGGACGGGCTGGCGATGAGCTCCCGCAACCGCTACCTGTCCGCCGAGGAGCGGGAACTGGCCACCGTCCTCAACGCCGCCCTCGTGGCGGGGACGTTCGCCGCGAAGGGCGGGCGCCGGGCCGTCGTCGACGCCGCCCGCGCGGTCCTGGACGAGCGGCCGCAGATCACGATCGACTACCTCGAGCTGCGCGCCGGGGACCTCGGGGAACCGCCGGAGGAGGGTCCCGGCAGGCTCCTCGTCGCGGCCCGCATCGGGACCACCAGACTCATCGACAACGTCGGCGTGGCGATCGGCACCGGCTTCGTCGCCGCCGCCGAGGCCACCGTCGCCGCCCAACAGGCCGAGATGGCCCGAGACCTCGAGGAAGGCCAGTAGATGCAGCGCACCATGCTCCACTCCAAGATCCACCGTGCCACCGTCACCCAGGCCGACCTGCACTACGTCGGCTCCTGCACGATCGACGCCGACCTCATGGACGCCGCCGACCTGCTCGAGGGCCAGCAGATCGACATCGTCGACATCGACAACGGCGCCCGCCTGACCACCTACGCCATCACCGGCGAGCGCGGCTCCGGCGTGATCAGCATCAACGGCGCCGCCGCCCACCTCGTGCACCCCGGCGACCTGGTCATCATCATCGCCTACGCCCAGATGTCCGACGCCGAGGCGCGGGCCTACTCCCCCCGCGTGGTGTTCGTCGACGGCGACAACCGCATGCTCACCGAGGGCACCGACCCCGCGGACGTGCCCGAGGGCTCGGGTCTGAAGAACCCCCGCGTGCCGGAGC
The DNA here is from genome assembly GCF_014144855.1 of Dietzia maris. Taxonomy (GTDB): domain Bacteria; phylum Actinomycetota; class Actinomycetes; order Mycobacteriales; family Mycobacteriaceae; genus Dietzia; species Dietzia kunjamensis. The sequence continues at coordinate 1,857 of NZ_JAALDN010000103.1, forward strand.
CCGCCGCCGTCTAGGCAGCGCGGATAGAAGATGCTGCTCACCGTCGACGTCGGCAACACCCACATCCGGCTCGGCATCTTCCCCCCGGGCGGCGGGCCGCTCGTGCGCACCTGGAGTATGCGCACGTCACCGGCGGTGACCTCGGACGAACTCGCCCTGACCATCCGCGGCCTGCTGGGGGACTGCGCGCAGCAGCTCACCGGAATCTCCGCGATGTCCGTGGTCCCGTCTGTCACCGGGGAACTGCGCCGGATGGCCGCCGACTACTGGCCGGGACTTCCGGCCGTCGTCGTCGCGCCCGGGGTGAAGACCGGGGTGCCGCTCAAGGTCGACAACCCGCGGGAGGTGGGCTCGGACCGCGTGGTCAACGCGTTGGCCGCCCACACGCTGTTCGAGGGGCCCGTCGTCGTCGTCGACGTCGACACGGCGACCACCGTCGACGCCGTCTCCGCCCGCGGCGAGCTGCTCGGTGGGGCGATCGCGCCCGGCATCGACATCTCCGTCGACGCCCTCGCCGAGCGCGCCGCCGCCCTGCGCAAGATCGAGGTCGTGCGGCCGAAGGGAGCCCTGGGCAAGAACACCGTCGCGGCACTTCAGGCCGGCATCGTGATCGGGTTCGCCGGCCAGATCGACGCACTCGTGGACCGGCTGCGCACCGACGTCCCCGAGCTCGCCGACGCCTCCGTCGTCCTCACGGGGCTGCGCGCGGACGTCGTGGCGGAGGAATCCCGGACCATCACCGACGTCGAGCCCGAACTGGCGCTGGAGGGTCTGCGGTTGGTGTTCGAGCGCAATTCCTGAGCTGAGCAGCTCGCC
>NZ_JAALDN010000104.1 GCF_014144855.1 Dietzia maris
AGCCGGTCGGGGCGGGCGCCCTCGGCGCGCTGGAGTGGGAGCTGCCCGGTACGGACGGTGCGGGCCCCGACTCCACGGGCGTTGTCGAGGTGGCGGGGCCGCCGGAGACCCTCTCCCTGCTGCTGTGGGGCCGCGTCGGCGCCGACGCCGCGGGCCTGGAGATCACCGGTGATCGCAACGGCCTCGACGCCGCCCTGGAGGCCGGACTGTCCACGTGAGCGGACCGACGCAGTGAGGTTCCCCGCCGCGGTGGCACTGGTCGCGCTCGGTGGCGCGGCCGGGACCTACGCGCGCGTCGTGGTGTCACTGGTGGTCCCCGATCCGGCGCTGGTGGCGACCCTCGCCGTGAACCTGGTGGGCGCGTTCGCGCTCGGGTACCTGGCGACCCGGCTCGCCGACGGTGCTGACCGGGATGGTGCTCGCCCCGGCCGGGAACGACGACGAGGTGTGCGACTGCTGCTCGGGACCGGCTTCTGCGGGGGATTCACCACCTACTCCCTCATCGCCCTGCAGGCCGCGATGCTCATGGGCCGGGGCGATGTCCCCGTGGCCGTCCTCTACGGCGCCACCACGCTGGCGCTGGGCGCGGTGGCGACGATGCTCGGGATCGTCCTGGCGTCCCGGGGGCGACCAGACCGGGCGCGGGCGACCTCGTGAACATCACCGTGGTGCCCATGACGTGGGATGACGCCGCCCTGGCCGGGTGGCTCGCGCTGGGAGGGGGCGCCGGCGCGGCACTGCGGTACGTGCTGGACGTGGCGGTGTCGTCGCGCTGGCGGCGCCCGTTCCCGCTGGCGACGTTCCTCATCAACGTGTCGGGTTCACTGGCCCTCGGCCTGCTCGTGGGGTGGTTCTACGCCGGCGCGGCGAAGCCGGGGTGGTCACTGGCCGTCTCCGTGATCGGCACAGGTCTCCTCGGCGGGTACACGACGTTCTCCACCGCGAGCTACGACACGCTCCGCCTCGGCCGGGAGGGGCGGGTCGTCATGGCGCTGGCCTACGCGGTGGGCACGATGGCCGCGACGATCGCCGCGGCCGCGTCGGGCTTGTGGCTGGGCGAGTGGTGGGCCACGGTGTAGTGATGGGCACGGTGTAGTGATGGGGCATCGGATGTTCGTCGCGGTCGCGCCGCCCGACGAGGTTCGCGAGGAACTGGAACGGTTCCTCGAACCGCGGTCGGGTCTGGCGTGGACCAACCCCGCCCAGTGGCACCTCACCCTGACGTTCTGTCCCGACGTCGACGACTGGCGCCTCGACGAGCTGATCGAGCGTGTGGAGGCGGTCGCCCGGAAGCACGAGCCGTTCACGCTACGACTGGCCGGCGCGGGGGCGTTCCCGTCCGTCGAGCGGGCCAAGGTGTTGTGGGCGGGGGTCGATCAGCCCGAGGAGCGGCCTCTCAACGCACTGGCGGCGGGCGTCCGCTCGGCCGCCAGTGCGGCGGGCTGCGCCCCGGACGGCGCCCGGTTCCGTCCGCACCTCACGCTCGCCCGGCTCGGCGGCCGCGACGATGCGACCGCCTGGCTGCGGGTGCTCGACACCTTCACGAGCAGACGGTGGGAGGTCTCCGAGATCGCGCTCGTCGACTCGTTCCTCGGCGAGGGGCCGCGGGGCCGGGCCCGCCACGAGGTCGTGGCCCGGTTACCGCTGGGTGCGGGCGAGCGACGCTGGTGGGACCCGCCCGGGGGGTGAATCGGGCAGTCGGTCAGAGCGTTGCGCACTGGCCTTCGCGCGCGCCGCCGACCTGGTTCCCGCCACCAGTCGGGGCCTGGGCGTTGGCCTCGCACTCGAGATCCCCGCCGATCGTGTTGCCCTCGAACCGCTGCGGGCCGGAGTTGCGCTCCGACTCCAGACTGTCGCCGATGCGGACGTTCTCCACGATCGCCTCGCCACCGCGGTCCAGCTCGATCGACCCGGCTA
>NZ_JAALDN010000105.1 GCF_014144855.1 Dietzia maris
CATCCTCGTGGCGTTGTCCGTCGTCACCGTGATCGCCGCGCTGCTCACCGTGCCCGCCGTCTGGTGGTTCGCGGGTGGCTCGGTACTGCTGCTCGCCGCCTACCTGACCTACCTGCGCCGCCAGGTCAAGCTCGAGGAGAGCCTGCGCCGGCGCCGCGTGGAGAGGATGCGTCGCGCCCGGCTCGGTGTGGAGTCCCGCGAGGACGACGAGCTGTCCGTGGTGCCGCCCCGCCTGCGGCGTCCCGGTGCGGTCGTGCTGGAGATCGACGACGAGGACCCGGCGTTCGACGTCCTCGATACGTTCGACGATCATCTGGACTCCGACCCCGGGCACCACGATCACCGGCGTCGGCAGCACGCACCGCTGCGGCGCGCGGTGGGCTGATCGGCGGCCCGGTTTGGTCGGGGGACCGACCATCCTGGTAAGGTATTCCACGCTGCTCGAGAGGGCGGCAGCGTCGCCCGCGAGGGTGACATCGTCGCCCGCCAGGGCGGCGAGGGGCTATAGCGCAGTTGGTAGCGCGTCTCGTTCGCATCGAGAAGGTCAGGGGTTCGATTCCCCTTAGCTCCACCTAAGGACTACGAGTTCTCAAGGCCGTTTCCGCGCAAGCGGGGACGGCCTTTCCGCTTTGTGGTGAGTTGGCGCTGTGGTGAGCTGGGGCAGTGGCCGTTCACTCCTTCACGATCGTCGAGCGCTTCTCGGCCGAGCCCGGTGACGTGCTCTCCCTCGCCTCCGACGCCGCGCGGTGGCAGGAGTGGGCGCCTGCGCTGTTGCGCGGGCTCGGCCGACGTCACCCCGGCGCCGTCACCGTGCGCGCCCTGCCAGGCGGTGGTGGCGAGCTCGAGTGGGAGTGCTCCATCCGGACGTCCGATCGGGTCGTCGGCACGGTCGTCGCCCGTGTCATCGCGGCGCTCGTCGCCCTGCTGGCGCGTCGTCTGGTCACCGAGGCCGACCGTCGGATCACGCTCACCCGCCGGCCGAGCCTCCCGGCACGCCTCCAACGCCTCGGCCTGCAGCTGGTCATCCGCCCCGTGCTGACCGTCGCACCGTTCGACCGGAGGTGGATCCGGGCGATGCGCGCGGTGGCCACGGGCGCGTCGCGGGCCACGG
>NZ_JAALDN010000106.1 GCF_014144855.1 Dietzia maris
GGCGTGGCTGGGCGGCACGGGGCAGGAGTGGGAGATCCCGTGGACGTCGATCCGCGCGGCCGTCCAGCTCGTGGCGCTCTCGCTGATCATCGGGTACGTGGCCGACCGGCCGTGGCTGGTGGCGGCATTCGCGGTGGTGATGGCGTCCGTCGCCTCGTGGGCCGCGGCCCGGAGGCTGGCGCAGCGCAGCGCGCCTCAGGCTGGTGCGGCGCGGGTGACCGTGCGTGATGCGCTGTGGTGCGCGGTGGCGGTGGCTCTGCCGGCGGCGGTGATCGTCCTGGGGTTGCTCGCGGCCGGGGTGGTCCGCCCCAACGGATTGTCGGTCATCCCGGTGGTGGGGATCTTCCTGGGCAACGCCATGGCGGTGGCGGGCCTGTCCGGCCGCCGCGCGCACGACGAACTCGCCACCCGTCACGGTGAGGTGGAGGCCGCGCTGTCGCTCGGCTTCACGGACATCCCCGCGCGGATGATGGTGTGCCGCGAGGCGGCGGCGACTTCCCTGCAGCCCTCGCTGGACCAGACGCGCACCATCGGGTTGGTCACGATCCCCGGGGCGTTCGTCGGGATGGTGCTCGGCGGTGCCCGTCCGTGGGAGGCCGGGGTGATGCAACTGTTCGTCTCGACCGGGATCCTCGCGTGTGGCGCGATAGCCCTGGTGGTGACCACCCGTCTCGTGGCCGCCGACCGGTTGTAGCCGGGAGACGCCTCGCGCACGACGCCCGACTGTCGGCCGGTGGGCCGGACGGTGGGCGCCGCGCGCGAGTAGCGGTGCGGTGGGCTCGCGCTCAGGCGGAGCCGCGGGTGGCCGGCGTCGACAGGACGACGCGGCCGGTGGGCGTGTACGACGGCGAGACCGGGCGACGGTTCGGAGTCCGCAGCGGCGACGACGGCGGGATGGCCCGGCCGGTCGGCGTGTAGGAGAACGCGGTCGGCGCGTTGTTCATGGCGGGATTTCGGTACTGCGACATGGGGATTCCTCCTGGTCGGGAAGCGAGCTGCACAGCCGCCACGTCCACTGGTGACGAGACGACGAGCCGTGCTCGGATGCGTTGGGTGGAGGCGACGACGGCTACCCGGGAATGGCGCGGACCTGGTGGTGAGGGCGCCGGGTGAGATGGGGTGGCCGGAACGGATCGCTCCCGCGGAATCGAACGCAGTCGGCGGATGTGCCGTTTCCGGTTCGACCAGAAGCGGGCTTGTGTGCCCGCAGTGGAGAAAGAATTGCACGTCGCAGACCTGATCGCAAGGGGGGTGACGATCTTCACGTGATCCTCACGGAGACCCCTCGGGTGCTTCACGCGGAGGCGGTGGAATCGAGGTGTCGGACGAACCGACACACGAGGCCCCACCCGCGGGGCAGGACGAGGTGAGGATCATGATGGCGAACTCGAACAGGACGATCCGTCGCTGGATGGGCGCGGTCGCGGCCGTCGGTGCGTTGGCGGTGGCGGGGGTCGGCGGATATGCGCTGGCCGGGTCCGACGGGCCCACGGAGGGCACCCGGGTCGCGACGGTGGCGACACAGGAACAGACCGGAGGGCCCCAGGGAGTCGGCGCGCCCGGGCAGGGCCGCCAGGGAGAGGGCCCGGGTAGGCAGGAGCACGGCCAGCACGGCCAGCACGGCCAGCACGGCCAGCGAGACCAGCGAGACCAGCCAGGCCAGCAGGGCCACGGGCTCGAGATCCCCGCGCCCGCCGGTACATTGTCGGCCGAGGAGGCCGAGACCCTGTCGATGATGCGCGAGGAGGAGCGGCTCGCCCACGACCTGTACGTGGCGTTCGGCGAGGCGTGGCCGGACCGCCGGTTCGACACCATTTCGGCCGCGGAGGCCCGACACGGCGAGGCCACGGCGACCCTGCTCGCGAACCATGACCTGCCCGACCCGTCCGTCGGCTCCACCCCGGGCGTGTACGCCTACCCGGAGCTCCAGGAGCTGTACGACGCGTGGGTGGAGAGGGGCCTGACCTCGAAGTCCGAGGCCCTGGCGGTGGGCGCCGAGCTCGAGCGGCGCGACATCGCCGATCTCGAGGCCGCGATGGCGGCCACCGAGCAACCCGATCTGGACGCGGTGTACGAGCACCTCAGGGACGGATCGGAGAAGCACCTGGCGGCGTTCGAGCGAGGCTGAACACGAAGGTGGACCCCCGGCCCGGGCCCCGGGAGGCGACTGTGAGGTCGCCCCCGTGGGCCCGGGCCAGTTGGCGTCCGATGGTCAGACCGAGGCCGGATCCGCCGACGTGTCCACCCGGACCGCGATGGAACCGCTCGAAGACGCGCTCGGCCGAGTCGTCGTCCAGGCCGATGCCGGTGTCGGCGACCGTGATCTCCGCCCCGCCGGAGGTGCCGCGCACCGAGACCGTCACCCGGCCGCGTTCGGTGGCGGCCAGTGCGTTGACCACCAGGTTCTCGACGACCTGCGCGACGCGGTCCGGGTCGATCGTGAGGCGCACCTCCCCGTCCGGCAGGTCCGGCCGCAGCTCGACCCCGGTGGGGGTGAACCGGGGTCGGAGCCGTTCGGCGGTACGACGCACCAGTTCGACCAGGTCGGTCTCCGTCGGCGCGAGTGCGAGGCGGCCCTCGGTGCCCTTGGACAGCGTCGACAGGTCCTCGGACAGGCGCCGGAGCCGGGCGCTCTCGGCACGGACGTGGCGCAACTCCGCCACGTCGAACACGCCGTCGGCGATGCCCCCCACGTACCCGTCGATCACGGTGAGCGGCGTGCGCATCTCGTGTGCGACCTCCGAGATGAGTCGCATCCGGCGGGACTCGGTCTGGTCGATCGCGCGGGCGAGTGTCGTCACGTCGTCGGCCAGGGCCGCGATCTCCCGCTCGGGGGGACGGGTGATGCGGCGGGTGTAGTCCCCGGCCGCTATCGCGGTGGTGGCGGCCCCCACCTCCGCCAGCGACCGGAGCAGGCGACGCCCGACGATCCCGGCGGCGAGGAGCGCCACCGCGACGCCGGCCACCGCCCCCCACACCGTGGCC
>NZ_JAALDN010000107.1 GCF_014144855.1 Dietzia maris
TCGTGCACGACCGGTGCGCGATCACCGAGTTCTCCGTGACCCCGGGGCAGGCGCGGGCGTCCTCCCGGAGCTTCCTCGCGGCGCGGCGACCGGCATCGGTGGGCCGGGCGCGGCCGCGGGACCTGCGCAGGAGCTGCTCGAGTTCGCGGACGGTCGAGGGGAAACTGCGGGCACCGTGGAGCCGCGCGAGGCCCGCCCACTGGTAGACGTACCGGTCGGATTCGGCGGGGGACAGGGGACGCCCCGAGAAGCGCTGGAAGGCGACGAGCAGGGCCCACGTCATGGCGGCCTGCGACCACTCGATCAGCCCGGGGTCGGAGCCGTAGAAGTAGTCGCCGTACTCGGTGGTGCCGGAGAACGAATTGTGGTCACGGCGGGCGTGCTCGATGGTCACCATGGCGTCGTCGACCGTGCCGAACGTCGAGATCTCCACGAGGTCGTGCAGGTAGTCGTCCATCGTCCACGGCTCGGCGTCCGCACCGCACGCGATCATCCCGGCGGAGTAGGCGGGGTCGGCGGCGAGCATGAGCAGACCGGTCGTGATGCCGATCGGGGTGGACACGTCGCCGTGGACCCGCCAGATGGGATCGCTCGCCGTGAACCACCGCGGGCCCGGGATATCGAGGATCGAGCACACGGGTGAGTCCGCGCCAGCGCGTGGAATTAGTGGTGACATGCACACACCCCGGGGTAGTGGAGCCGCCCGAGGGGGCGGCCGGATGGGACCTGTCACGAACTCTAGCGCCCGGCGGCGCCGTAGTGAAGGAAAGCCGGAGGGTCCGCTGAGGAGATGCCGTGAGGCCCCGGCGCGGCCTGGCACACCGACATGGCCTCTAGGCTGGGCGACGCACGCCAGACGCATTCCGACCCTCGCAAGGAGACGGCTGTGACCGCTACCCCCCTGCCCGCCCCCCGGACCGGCCCCGTCGTCCCGGACCGCTTCGCCGGCCGCACCGCGCTCGTCACCGGCGCGAGCCGCGGGATCGGCCTGGGCATCGCCCGTCGCCTGCTCGCGGAAGGCGCGTCGGTGGTCATCACGGCGCGCGGCCAGGAGGGGCTCGACGACGCCGTCGCCGATCTCGGCACACCGGAGCGGGTGCTGGCGGTGGCGGGCAAGAGCGACGACGAGGACCACCAGCGTGAGGTCGTGGCCCGGGCCGAAGAGTCGTTCGGGCCCATCGACCTGCTGGTCAACAACACCGGGATCAACCCGGCATTCGGCCGCACGGTGGACATCGACCTGGCCGCGGCCCGCAAGATCACTGAGGTCAACGCCCTCGGCACCCTGTCCTGGACGCAGAAGGTCTACCACTCGGGCCTCGGCGAGCGCGGCGGCGCCGTCGTCAACATCGCCTCCATCGCCGGCCTGGCACCGTCGCCGGGGATCGGCTGGTACGGCGCCACCAAGGCGTTGGTCATGCGGCTGACCCAGGAGCTCGCCGTAGAGGTCGGACCCGCCGTGCGCGTCAACGCCGTCGCCCCGGGCGTGGTCAAGACCAGGTTCGCCGAGGCGCTGTATTCCGGCCGCGAGGAGGCCATGTCCGCGGCGCTGCCGGCCGGGCGACTGGGGGTGCCCGACGACATCGCCGGTCCCGTGGCTTTCCTGCTGTCCGATGACGCGCACTGGATGACCGGGCAGACCCTCGTCGTCGACGGTGGCGCGCACATCGTCGGCGCGGGACTACAGGGCTGACGGGGCGCGGGGACCCGGACATGACCTCTATCCAGGAGTACTGCGCGTCGACCGGTCGCATTCTCGAGGCGAGCCCACCGATGGCCGTGGCCGCACAGCCGCTGACCTGGGTGGACAGCCCGCCGTGGCAGCGCATCGAATCGCCCGAGCCGTCCGCGGTGATCTACGTGGACCCGGGTGCGCACCGTGACGGGTTCTCACCCAACGCGGTGGCCACCTGCGCCCGTGTCGCGCCCGCGATGGACACCGAGCAGGCGGTCGAGATGATCGTCGCCACCGCCGACGCACTGCCCGACTGGACTCTGCTCGAGCAGGTCGCCGGTGAAGGGGACGAGTCCGCCGGCGCCGTCCGCAGCGTCTACCGCTACCTGCGGGGCATGTACACGGCCGAGCCGGGCCGGATGGCGACCTCGAGTCTGATCGTGGGATGGAGCGACGACGAGGCCACCTACATCTTCCAGTTCGTCGTCACCGGCTGGGACGAGGACGCCTCCGTCCACGACGACGCCATGGGCTGCCTGCTGATCGGCGAGTGGACGGCAGCGCAGATCGTGGACGCGATGCGCGGCTAGGGTGGTCGTCACCCGGGCGCCGGGGGCGACCGGGATCGATAGACAACGGGAAGGCGGGACCGGAGTGCAGCTACGCGAGCTCAGCGTGTCGGGGGCGTGGGAGATCACCCCCCGGCAGATCTCTGACGACCGCGGGGTGTTCCACGAGGCGTTCACCGACGAGACCTTCCGTCGGATGACCGGCCACCGTTTCGATCTCGCGCAGGTCAACGTGTCGGTCTCGGGGGAGGGGGTCCTGCGCGGCCTGCACTTCGCCGAGGTCCCGCCCGGTCAGGCCAAGTACGTGCTGTGCCCGTCCGGCACGGTGTTCGACGTGGTCGTGGACGTCCGCGTGGGCTCGCCGACCTTCGGTGAGTGGGCCGGGGTCATCCTGGACTCCGTGGAGCAGCGGGCGATCTACATCCCCGAGGGCGTGGCGCACGGTTTCCTGGCCCTCGAGCCGCAATCCACGGTGATGTACTTCTGTTCGGAGGGCTGGCGGCCCGGGGCCGAGCACGTCATCGACGCCTTCGATCCCAAGATCGCGATCGACTGGCCCGGATCGGCCCTCGACGGCACCTCGATCGAGCACGTCATGAGCGAGCGCGACCGCGACGCCCCGAGCCTGCTCGACGTCGCCGCTGCGGGCCGGCTCCCGCAGTGGGAGGAGTGCCGGGCCCACGTCGAACGACTGCGTGAGGCCACACCCAGGGTCGACGCCGAGTGGCGGCCGGACGAGAACTGACATACCCTTACGGGTATACCCCCTAGGGTATGATGTCGGATCTGAGGAGATTCTTATGTGTTACCCCGTCACCTGCCCCGTCTGCGGCAAGACCACGTGGGACGGCTGCGGTCAGCATGTCGACCAGGTCAAGGACACCGTCCCCGCCGAGCAGTGGTGCGACGGCACGCACGAGGCCGCCGCGAACTGACCCGGTCCGGTCCGGTCCGAGCCGGGCCCGGCCCGGGGCCCGGGGTGACCAGAGGGGAGCGCCACGCCCCTCGCCACGCCCCGGTGGGGGCGCCCCGGCCCCGTCCCGGCCCGTCGACGGGCGCCGCGGGGTAGAACCAGGGGAGGCTAGCCCCTCATCCCCTCCGGAGGCCCCATGAGCACCCCCTTCGTCCTCGTCGAGCGCAGCGGCCCGATCGCCCGCGTCACACTCGATCGGCCCGAGCGTCGCAACCCGCTCTCCCTGCAGATGATGCGGGAGGCGACGGCGGCGATCCGCGACCTCGGTGACGACCCGGACTGTGGGGTCGTCGTGCTCACCGGGTCCGGCCCCGCACTGTCCGCCGGGCACGAGATCGGTGAAATGGTCGACCGCACCCTCACGCAGGAGCGCGAGGTCTTCACCACGTGCGTGCAGCTCATGGAGACCATCCAGGCGATCCGGCAGCCGGTCATCGCCGAGGTGCAGGGCCACGCGATCGCCGCCGGCTGTCAGCTCGTCGCCACCTGCGATCTGGCCGTGGCGGTCGACACCGCGCGTTTCGGCACCCCGGGCGTGAAGATCGGCCTGTTCTGCTCGACCCCCATGGTGGCGGTCTCCCGCTCCATCGGCCGTAAGCGGGCCATGCAGATGCTGTTGACCGGTGAGACGATCGACGCCGCCACCGCGGTGGACTGGGGGCTGGTCAACGAGGCGGTGCCCGAGGGCCACCTGCGTTTTCGGGTCGATGAGCTGGCGCTGCAGATCGCCGACTCCAGCCCGCTGACGTTGGAGATCGGCAAGCAGGCCTTCTACAGGCAGATCGATCTGCCCCAGGACGAGGCGTACCGCGAGATGGCCGAGACCATGGCCACCAACGCCGTCACCTGCGACGCCCAGGAGGGCATGTCCGCGTTCCTCGAGAAGCGCGCCCCGCAGTGGCGCGGGGAGTGACGCGCAGCGCGCACTAGGATCGTCGCCATGGCGATCTCGGTGATGACGGTGTGTACGGGCAACATGTGTCGGTCGCCGCTGGCCGAGCGTCTGTTGGCCGCGCGAACCGCGGCAGCCGGACTCGATGTGTCGGTCGACTCCGCGGGGACGCGGGCGGCCAATGGCGTCGAGATCCACCGCGAGACCCTGCGGGTGCTGCAGGGGTACGGGGGAGACGGCGGGGGCTTCGCGTCGCGACTGCTCACAGCCCGGCTGCTGACAGGACGCGACCTCGTCCTCACCGCGACCCGGGCGCACCGCGATGCCGTGCAGGAACTGGCGCCGTTGCTGTGGAAGAAGACCTACACGATCCTGGAGGCCGCCCGGCTCGCCGACTCCGACGAGTCCGTCACGCTCGCAGGTCTGTCGCGGGCGAGGTTGGGTATCGACACCGACGATCCCGCGCTCGACGTGGAGGATCCGATCGGCCGGGAGCCGGAGGTGTTCGACCGCACGGGGGCGCAGATCAGCGACGCCGTGGACTCCATCGTCCGCCTGCTGTCACGCAACTGACCCGGCCGACGAGACCTGTCCGGGCAGGGCTGCATCGGGCAGGGCTGCGCCGGGACCCGTGCGCTGCCGACGTCAGGGGTCCAGCGGTTTGCGACGGTCCAGATCCCGTAGGAAATCAGGGTCGTCGTCCGGGGCGATCACCCGTGGGGGAGCCGGCCGTGACCCGGGCCCGAAGGCCCGCCACAGCAGGATCGCCACGGTCACCACTCCGATGAGTGCGAACAGCCAGATCACTCGAACCTCCTTCCCACCACGATACGTATCCTGGGGACCATGAGCGAGCGAGACGAGACAACACACCCCGCGGAGGGGACGGCCAGCCCGGCGGCCAGACCGGAGGGGTCCGCGCCCGGCGCGCGACTGGCCCGCAACATGGTCGTCTACACCGTCGTCCGACTTCTGCTGGTGGTGGCGTTGACGCTGCTCATCATCGGGATCGGCAGCCTGGCGGGTGTGCAGGTCCCCGTGCTCGTCGCCGCGATCATCTCTGTGTTGATCGCGTTGCCCCTGTCGATGGTGCTGTTCAGCCGGATGCGCGCGCAGATCAACTCCGATATCGCGGCGGTCGACGCCGGACGACGGGAGAAGCGCGAGGACCTGCGCCGTCGGATGAACGAGGCCTGACGCTCGTCGCACCAGGCCGGCGCGCGGTGTCCGGCCGGAGTTCACGCCCGGCCGGAGTTCATGCCCGGCCGGAGTTCACACCCGGTCGGAGGGCATGCCCTCGGAAGGTCAGCCCTGCGGGCCGCCCGGCCAGAACGACCCGGGCCAGCGGAATGCGGGGAGCCCCACTGACGTCCCCGACTCGGTGGGGGTCTGCGACCCGGTGGGGCCGACCGACCCCGACGGGGCGGCGGACATCACGGATGTCAGCGGGCCCGGCTGCGGTTCCTGCGGCGCCTCGGTCACGGTGGGCACCGTCGTCGGCTGCTCGGACGAGCCGGTCCCCGTGGGGGTGGTGTCGCCGGGTTCGGTGGTGCCGGGAGTGCTGGTCCAGGGAGTGGTCGGATCCGTCACGACGGGCTCGGTACCGCCCGGCTCGGTCGTGGGCGGCGTCGTGGGCGAGGTGGGCGACGTCCCGTCGGTCGGGCTCGTCGGGGAATCCGGATCGTCCGTGTCGGGATCCTCGGTGCCCGGCTCATCCGGATTCTCGGTCGTCTCCCCGTCGCCGAGGAGCTCCTGATCATCCTCGAACCCGATATCGGTTCGCGGCTGGGCGGGCGTCCACTGTTCGCCCGTCGTCTCGACGGGTGCGGTCTCGCTGGGAGGCGCGTAGGTACCGGCCTCCTCGTCGGGTACGTACAGTGCCCCGGGAGCGGGCTGGACCCCGATGTAGTACCTGCTCAGGCAGTGATCGGTGACGTTCTGCGATCCGTCGGTGAAGATGGTGAGGCCGGGCGTCCCGCCGTCGGCCTCCGTCGCGCATCGCGCGATGAACTTCCCGAGCTGCTCGTCACGCTCGGTGGTGGTCGGCGACGTGATCTCCGTCGCGGACGCAGAGCGCGGAGCCTCGGAGAGCACCTGTGGCTCCGGCTGCGCGCAGGACGCGGCCACCAGCGCTGTTGCGCCGGCCGCGAGGAGCACCCGAGTTCTCATAACGATAGTGTCTCAGTTCTGCCAAAGGATGGCTACCGGACGGACGGGGTGGAGTCTTTTTCACCCCGGAGGACGGTCGGGAAGCGCGACCATCTAGTCCGACCCGACCCGGGATCGGACCGCCCCGACGGAGGCGACGGCGGCGGCGAGGACAGCCGCGAGGACGCCCCCGAACCCCACCCTCACCAGATCGGCCACGGGTACACCATCGTTACCGACCCCACCGAGGTCACTGAAGATTCCTCCCGCGCCGGAACCGGTCCCCGTGAGCGCGGCCGCCCCGGCCGTGCCGAAGGCCGCCCCCAGCAGCACGCCCAGGGCTGCGGCACAGGCGGCCACCAACGCGGTCTCGAGGACAAGCATGATCCACACGCCGAGGCGGGTGACCCCGACACCTCTGAGCAGGGTGATCTCCCGGGTCCGTTCCCGGACCGCCAGCGTGAGCGTGTTGACGACCCCCACCAGGGCCAGTGCGACCGCCACCGCCAGCAACAACGAGCTGGAGGTGAGGACGGTCCGGACAGAGGTGGCGATCTGCTCGCGGGAGGCGAAGCTCTCGGTGACGGCCGCATCGGGCGCGGCGTCCACGACGGCGGAACGCACGCCCTGCAGTGCCGACTCGAGTTGCTGACCGGCCAGAGAGTCATCCATGCGCAGCCAGACCTCGGTGCGTGGGACGAACTGGGTGGGCACCTCCACGCCCTCCGGCCACGGGGACCCGTCGGGCAACTGCGCCACGGGCCAGGCCGGCACGCTCCCGGGCGCGGCCAGGGCCCACTGATCGCTCGTTCGACGCACGACCAGGTCCCGACCGTCGTCGTCGGAAAAGAAGGTGAACCGGACGGTCTCGCCGTCGCGGGCACCGGCGGCCACGGGGGAGGACTCCGGGAGCACGATCTCCCCGGGCCCGGGCAACACGACGTCGCGGCGCATCACGTCGTCGACCCGCTCCGGCTCGGCGACCCTGAGGACCGTGCGCTTTCCCCCGGGACCCTCCGCATACATGTCGGTGACGACCAGGGACTCGTCCACGCCCGGGAGCTCCGCCAGCGTCCCCGGCAGTGCCTCGGGCAGGGTGTCGCCGCTCGATGCGGTCACGGCGATGTCGAGCGGGACGCGGTCGACGAGCCTGGCCTGGATCGCCGGTCCGAGCAGGGCGATGCCGGTCACCATCGTCGCGGTGAGAGTCACGCCCACCAGGACGGCCGCCGAGGTGGCGGCGGTGCGGCGCGGACTGCGGGCGATGTTCCGTGCGCCGAGCAGGCCCACCGGGCCGAGCAGCACTCCCACCACGCTGCCGAGCGCCCCGAGCAGGGTGGGTAGGGCGCCGGCGACCACGGCCAGCATCCCCAGGAACGCGAGAACGCCCCA
>NZ_JAALDN010000108.1 GCF_014144855.1 Dietzia maris
GGCGGGGTCGGCCCCGCCCGTCGCTGATACCCCGGGCCCGCTCGGCACCCCGGGCCCGTTCGGGCCCTGTGGCACTTCCGGCACGTCCGGCACCGTCACGCCCGCGCGGCGAGGGCCCCGGAGCGCAGGGTCCCGATCATCGCGTCGGGATCCGGGGCACCGTAGACGGCCGAACCGGCCACGAACACGTCGCACCCCGCCGCCGCGCACTCGGCGATCGTCCCCGCGTCGATGCCACCGTCGATCTGGATGTGCACGTCGAGGCCACGGCGGTCGATCTCGGCGCGCAGCGTGCGGACCTTGTCCAACACCCCGGGCATGAACTTCTGGCCGCCGAAGCCGGGCTCGACGCTCATCACCAGGACCAGGTCCACGTGGTCGAGCAGGTCGAGGTACGGCTCGACGGCGGTCCCGGGCTTGATGGAGATACCCGCCTTGCACCCCCTGGCGTGCAGCAGGTCGGCGACGGCCTTCGGGTCGTCGGTGGCCTCCACGTGGAAGGTGACGTTGAACGCGCCGGCGTCCACGTAGTCACCGACCCAGCGCGCCGGGTCGGTGATCATGAGATGGCAGTCCATCGGCTTGTCCGTGACCCTCCCGACCGCCTTCGCGACCGGCGCACCGAAGGACAGGTTGGGCACGAAGTGACCGTCCATGACGTCCACGTGGATCCAGTCGGCGGACGGGATGCGCTCGATCTCGCGGTCCAGACGGGCGAAGTCGGCGGACAGGATCGACGGCGCGATGAGCGGCTGGTACGACATGACGTCCAGTCTAGGCGGGCCCGTCCGGGCTGCTCCGCCGACATGGGACGGCGGCCCGCGGACCGGTCAGTCGACGGAGCCGGTGACCGAGGTCAGGAACTCGAGCTGGTCGGCGATGATGCGCTCGAAGTGCGGGTCGACGTAGGGGTCGAAGTGCTCGCACGGGTACTCCAGGTAGCGGCCGCGCGGGATCCGCTGCGCCGCCCGACGCGCGGTCGCCGCGGGGGTGATGGCGTCCTCCGTCGCGATCTGCACCAGCGCCGGGCAGGTGATCCGCCGCGTGTGCCGCATCGGCGAGTAGAAGCCGATCCGTGCCAGGATCCGTGCTGCGACGTCGTCGCGGAATTCACTGCGGCGCAGTCCCGAGTCGGCCGCGAGCCGATTCACCGCGGGATCGGCGTCCGGACTCGTCATGACCGCCGTGTCCCCCGGTCGTCCGACGAGACGCACGTACCGGGGCTCGCGACGCCGGAGCGAGCGCCACAGGTCGTCGACGATGGCCGGGCCGAGTCGGAGCGCCGCCGCGAGCCCCGTCGCCCTGACCGCGGCCGGACCGCTCACATGCGGGACCTGGGCGATGACTCCCGCCAGCCGCTCCCCCGTGCCGGCGAGGGTGAGGACGTGACCTCCCGAGAACGACGTGCCCCACGCGATGACGCGGTCCGGATCGACGCCGGGCAGCGACCGGGTGAAGGCCAGGGCTGACAGTGATGATGTGTGTAGTGGTTC
>NZ_JAALDN010000109.1 GCF_014144855.1 Dietzia maris
CAAGGGGAAGCCGACGCCCCGTCGTCGCGACCAGGAGCGCGCCCGCGGGGTGCGCCAGGGTCCGGTGACCGCGCCGGTCACCCGCAAAGAGGCCAAGGAGCGCAAGAAGGCCGCCCAGGCGACCATGACCAAGGACGAGCGTCGGGCCGCCAGGGCCGGCGAGCGCGCCGCGCGCGAGGAGCGCCGCCAGCTCATGATGGAGGGCGACGACCGTTACGTGCTCTCCCGTGACCGCGGAGAGGTCCGCCGGTTCGCGCGCGACTGGGTCGACACCCACCGACGCCTCATCAACTGGTTCATGCCGCTCGCCCTGTTCGTGATCGTGTTCCAGCTCATCCCGAACCCGACCCTCATGGTCTACAGCCAGACCCTCTTCCTGGTGCTCATCATGGTCGTCGTCGTCGACGGCATCCTCCTCGGACGAACCGTGAACAAGGCGGTCCGCGAGAGGTTCCCGTCCACCGACGACACCGGTTTCGGCATGGGGTGGTACGCCGTCATGCGTGCGACGCAGCCCCGCATGCTCCGCACCCCCCGCCCCCGGGTCCGCCCGGGCGACGCCATCTGACCCGTCCAGAGCCACTGATCCCCGGAAGGGCCTGACCCCCATGCGCCTGCTCGTCCTCGGTGGTATCCGCTCGGGCAAGTCCGCCCACGCCGAGTCGGTGGCCGCGGCCACCGACGACGACGTCGTGTACGTCGCCACGGCCCGGCGCGACCCCGGGGACGACGAGATGGCCGCGCGGATCGAGACACACCGCGAGCGCCGGCCCACCCGGTGGGTGACCGAGGAGACGGAGGACATCGTCCGGGTCCTCGCCGACCACCCGACATCGACGGTCCTCGTGGACGAGCTCGGAGGCTGGTTGACGCGTCGGATGGACGCCACACTCGGGTGGACCGACGGGGGTGCCGCGGTCGCGGCGGACCTGGACGCCCTCGTCACCGCTGTCGCCGAGCACTCCGGCACCCTCGTCCTCGTCTCGCCCGAGGTCGGTCTGGGAGTCGTGCCGGACACGCTCTCCGGTCGGGTGTTCGCCGATGTGATCGGTTCGCTCAACCGGCGGCTGGCCGGGGTGTGCGACTCGGCGGTCCTCGTCGTCGCCGGTCGCCCCCTCCCCCTCGAGGCCGTGCACCCGACCGCCGGTGGCGCCACTCGCACCCCGGACGCCCGGACGGGGGCGGCCG
>NZ_JAALDN010000010.1 GCF_014144855.1 Dietzia maris
GCGAACGCCTGCGCCAACACCGCCGGGTTGTAGCGGAACGTCGGGGTGAGCACCGAGGTGCCGAGCTGCAGGCGCTCGGTGCGCTCGCCCACCGCCGTCATCCACGCCAACGAGAACGGCGCATGACCGCCGTCGTGACGCCAGGGCTGGAAATGATCCGACACCGTCGCCGAATCCATCCCCGCCTGCTCCGCCAGCACGGCGAACTCCACCAGATCACGCGGACCAAACTGCTCGGCCGACGCCTTGTAACCGAGCTTCAGGGACGGGGTGTCGGGCATCGGCTTCTCCTGCAGGTAGGCATGTGACCAGATTCACCTCTGGCGCGCGCGGGGCACGGGGCCGAGTATGCCAACAGGGCCGGGCAGGGGTGCACGTGTTGACAAGCGCCACCCCTGTGACGCGTTGAGCTCGATAAGCAGGACGCCGCATTCCGATTCAGACTCACAGCCACGGCCAGTGTCATCCGCGTTCCCCGATAGTCAGGAACACCATCCCCAGCGACGCCCAGCAGGGGCTTGCGGCGCTCGCGATCTGGCTGGGCAGCAGCGACCCCGGCGCAGCGTGGGCCACCTTCACCTCGGACGACCCCGCCGCGCACGGCTGGCGCTGGGCCGCCATCAACCAGGAGACCGGAACCGTGGTCTACATCCGCTGACGACCGGTCGACACGCCACAGCGAGAGTGATATCGGACACACCCAGGGGCGCTGTATCGATGCTTCGGCCGCGAGCCATAAACTAGTTGAAACGGCGATCACTGCGGCCCCGCCCGCACCAGAGCCCCCTCCTCTGGACCGATCTCCACCAGACGGCCCCTCGGAGGAGTCATGCGCATCCGGCACGCGGCGACCACCCTGGTCGCACTCGGTGCCGCCTCCGTCTGCGCACTCGGCGCGACGATGATCGTCCAGGACCGCGACGAGCAGACCCGCGAGTCCGAACTGCGCAGCTCGGCGTGGTCCGTCCAGGCGTCCACGGACTTCGGTACGACCTGGACCGCGCCCATCTCCTCCTACGGCGGCCACTTCCCCGTCCGCGTGGACACAGCCGGCCTGCGCAACCGCTCCGCCTATCAGCCTTTGACACTGCGCACCACCGTCGACTCCCGGTCCGAGGCCCACGTCGACATCGGCGAGGGCGCCCTCATCGAGGGAGACCCCGAGACCGCGTCCCACGTACGGGTCCGGGCCGTCTCGGCCCGCGGCGGAGCATGCGCCGCGCCAACGTTCGAACTCGACTGGCCCAGCATCCACGCCGGCGACAGTGACCGGCCGGTGCCACTCGACGCGCCCACCGTCGACGAACCGCTGGTCCTGCCCGGCGCCACCCGCACCACGCCCGGATCCCCGGTCACCGTGTGTCTCGAGCTCAGTATGGACGCGGCCGCCCCGGCCACCGACTCGATGCTCACGCTGGCCTGGCCGGTCGACATCGCCCGCGGCGACGCCGACTCCTAGCCGGCCCGGCGCAGGGCCCCAGCCCGGCCCGGCC
>NZ_JAALDN010000110.1 GCF_014144855.1 Dietzia maris
CGGGCGGCGGCCCGGGTGCAGGCGGAGGCGCTGTCGGGCGGCGCGGTCGGTCGGCGCGGACTCAGATCGCCAGCGCCGCCGACACCTCGTGGGCGGCGGTCGCATCAGAGGCGCCTGAGTGCGAGATCCGCCCGGACTCCATGACGTAATAGACGTCGGAGGCCCGCAGCGAGAAGCCCACGTGCTGTTCGACGAGCAGGACCGACAGGTCGCCGCGGGAGGCCAGGTCCACGATGATGCGCTCGATCTCGGCGACGACGTTGGGCTGGATGCCCTCGGTGGGTTCGTCCAGCACCAGCATCCGGGGTTCGGTGATGAGCGTCCGGGCGATCGCCAACTGCTGCCGCTGGCCGCCGGAGAGCAGGCCGGCCTTGCGGTCGAGCAGCTCCTTCAGCGCCGGGAAAAGGTCCAGCGACTCGTCGATCAGCGCCTTGCCGCGCTTGCGCCCATCGGCGACGAGCTGCAGGTTCTCGGCCGTGGTGAGCTGGGTGAACGACTGCTGTCCCTGCGGGACGTAGCCGATCCCGCGGGCCACCCGCGCGTGCGGACGCAGGGAGGTGATGTCCTCGCCGTCGAACTCAATCGTGCCGCCCTTGCATGGCAACAGCCCCACCGCGGTCCGCAGCAGCGTCGTCTTGCCGGCGCCGTTGTGACCGAGGATCGCGGCCACTCCCCCGGCCGGGACCTCGAGGTCGACACCGTGGACGACCTCCGAGCCGCCGTAGCCCGCGCGGACGCCGGTCATCTTGAGCAGTGCGGTCATCGTGGGGTCTCCTCGGTCTCGTCTGCCAGCTCGGTGCCGGTCGCGGCGGCGGTGCCCAGGTAGACCTGCTGCACCTTGGGGTCGGCCTGGATCTCGGCGACGGTGCCCTCGGCGAGCACCTTGCCCGCGGCCAGGACGGTGACGGTGGTGGCGAAGGCCCGCATGAAATCCATGTCGTGCTCCACCACCACGACGGTGCGGTCGGCGGCGATGCGCTGCAGCAGCTCGCCGGTGGCCTGCCGCTCCTCGGCGCCCATGCCGGCGACGGGCTCGTCGAGCAGCATGACGTCGGAGTCCTGCACCAGCAGCATGCCGATCTCCAGCCACTGCTTCTGCCCGTGCGCCAGCACCCCTGCCTTGGTGCCGGCGAGGTGCCCGAGCCCGATGGTCTCGAGCGCATCGGCGACCCTGTCCTCCCGGCCGTGGCGACGCCGCAGCAGGGTGAGCGGGCCGCGGCGGGCGCCGGCGGCGATGTCGAGGTTCTGCTCGACGGTGAGGTCCTCGAACACCGACGCCGTCTGGAACGTGCGGCCGATGCCCATCTTGGCGATCTTGTGCGTCTTGAGCCCCAGCACCGGCTGGCCGGACTTGTCGACGGTGCCGGTGGCGGGCACGAGCCCGGTGATCGCGTCGACGACGGTCGTCTTGCCGGCGCCGTTCGGGCCGATGAGGAAGCGCAGGTCGCCCTGGATCAGGGTGAGGTCGACACCGTCCACGGCCTTGAATCCGTCGAACCTCACCGTCAGGTCGCGGACCTCGAGGTAGGTGCCTGCGCCTCCTTCACCGGAGCGAGTGCGGGCGGACGCGCGGGCGGCGGAGCCGGGCAGGCCGATCTCGGCACCGGTCAGGGTGCCGGCCGACAGCGCGGCACCGATGCCGAAGGCGGTGGACGGGGTCATCGGGACTCCTCGGGGGAAGCGGCGCCTGACGCCGTCGCATCGGGTTCAGGTTCGGCGGTGCCGGTGGTGGCGGGCCGGTCGGAGGTGGCGGAGTTCGTCGTCGTCGTGGTCGTCGTGGTCGGCTCCTGGCCCTTGGCGCGCCGACGTCGCATCACGAACAGCGACGCCAGGCCGCCGGGCAGGAACCCCACCACCACGATGAACAAGATGCCCTGCAGGTAGGTCCACTGCGACGGGTAGGCCTCGGAGAACGCGGTCTGCGCCCACGCCACCCCGATCGCGCCGAGCACCGGGCCGAGCAGGGTGGCGCGGCCGCCGATCGCGACGCCGATGAGGAACGCGATCGAGGGCGCGATACCGATCGCCGACGGCGAGATGATCCCCACGATCGGCACGAACAGCGCCCCGGCGAGCCCCGCGGCGAAGGCGGCCACGGCGTAGGCGAACGACTTGACCATCGCCGGGTCGTAGCCGAGGAACCGCACGCGCTCCTCCTGGTCGCGGACGGCCACGAGCAACTCGCCGAACCGGGAATTCATGAGCTGGCGCACCAGCAGCACCACGAGAAGCAGCGCGCCGCCGGCGAGGAAGTACAGCATCCGCCGGTTGGCCGGGTCGGACAGCGCGAACCCGAAGAACCCGGTGAAGCGGTTGAGCCCGTTGGACCCGCCCAGCTCCGGCCGGCTCACGAGGAAGATCGCGGCGGCCGCCGCCAGGGCCTGCGAGAGGATCGCGAAGTAGGCGCCCTTGACCTTGCGGTTGAATACCAGGTAGCCGAACCCGAACGCCAGCAGCGGCGGGACCAGCAGGATCACCGCGAGCGTGAACCCGGGCGAGGCGAACGGCACCCAGTACCCGGGCATCTCGCGCATCCCGGCGATCTGCATGAAGTCGGGCAGCGCGTCGGCGCCTCCGCGGTCGCGGGCGTCGGAGATCTTGAGGAACATCGCCATCGCGTAGGCGCCCACGCCGAAGTACACGCCCTGGCCGAGGGTCAGCATGCCGCCGCGCCCCCACGCCAGACCGATGCCACTGGCGACGATCGCGTAGCAGAAGAATTTGGCCAGCAGGCTCAGCCGGAAGTCGCTCAGCAGCGCGGGCGCGAGACCGAAGATGATCAGCGCGGCCACCGCGAGCGCGGCCCAGAACATCCACCGTGGCCGCTCGGCGTCGCCGGTGAGCAGGCGTCGGGCGCGGGTGCGCCGGGGCAGCGAGGCTGCGGGATCGGGGGCGGTGGTGGCAGCGGAGTCGGCGGAGTCGGCGCCGCCAGCCGCTCGGGTGACGGAGATGGTCTTGGTCATGCCAGGCTCCTGGTCTTGACGGCGAACAGGCCCTGCGGGCGCACCTGCAGGAAGATGATGATGGCGACAAAGACGAGCACCTTGGCCACCGACGCGGTGGTGGAGTACTCGAAGAACGAGTGCAGGACCCCGAGCGCGAACGCCGCGATCACGGCGCCCCGCAGCTGGCCGAGACCACCCACGACCACCACGAGGAACGCGTCGATGAGATACGACTGGCCGATCGTCGGGCTCGTTGAGCCTATGAGCGTGAGCGCCACCCCGGCGACGCCGGCCAGGCCGGAGCCGATGAAGAACGTGGTGATGTCGGTGCGGCGGGAGCTGATGCCCGACGACTCGGCGAGGTCACGGTTGAGCGTGACCGCCCGGATGCGGCGGCCCATGGGCGTGAACTTCATCGCGGCCATGACCGCGGCGACGCAGGTGATCGCCAGGACGAAGATGAACACGCGAGTCAGAGGCACCGACGCACCGAGCAGTTCGACGCTGCCGCGCAGGAACTCCGGCACCGCCACGTTGACGGCCGGCGCGCCCCAGATGTCTCGGGCGATCTGCTGCAGGACCAGGCCCACACCGAACGTGACGAGCAGGGTGTCCAGTGGACGGGCGTAGAGGCGCCGGATGAGCGTCACCTCGAGCAGCACGCCGAGCAGGCCGCCGACGACGAAACCCAGGGCCAGGGACAACAGCAGGCTCATCCCAGAGGCGGCGGTGATCTGCTGGACGACGTAGGCGGTGTAGCAGCCGGCCATGATGAACTCGCCGTGGGCCATGTTGATGACGCCCATCTGGCCGAACGTCAGGCTCAGGCCGAGGGCGGCGAGCAGGAGGATGGAGCCGATGCTCAATCCGGTCGCGAGTTGTCCGATGAGGATGTCCACATCGGCTCCTTTCTCCGGGTCCCGCCCTCCCCCTCCCCCGCTCCCGACTGACGGGCCGGGAGCGGGGTGGGTCGGGCGGGGCTGGGTGATCCGGGCTGACGGTCGGGCGTCAGTTCCCGGACAGGTCGCCGGCCCAGTCGTAGGACTCGAGGAACGGGTCGGGCTCGATCGCCTCGCCGGAGCTCCACACCTCGTAGATCAGGCCGTCGGGGCGGATCTCGCCGACGATCGCGGTCTTGGAGATGTGGTTGTTCTCGCCGTTGATGGTGACGGTGCCCTCGGGGGCGTCGAAGCTGACGCCGTCGGCGGCGTCCTGGATGGCGTCGACGGCGAAGGAGTCCGCCTTCTCGACCGTGTTCTTCCACAGGTAGACCGACGTGTACGCGGCTTCCATCGGATCGGAGGTGACGCGGTTCGCGCCGTACTTCGCCTTGAACGCGTCGACGAACGCGGTGTTCTCCGGCGAGTCGATCGTCTGGTAGTAGTTCCACGAGGTCAGCTGGCCGTCAATATTCGCGGCGCCGATGCCCTGGACCTCCTCCTCGGCGATCGACACGCTCACCACCGGGGTGTCCTCGGCGGACAGGCCGGCGTTGGAGTACTCGCGGAAGAACGCCACGTTGGAGTCGCCGTTGAGCGTGTTGAACACGGCGTCCGGGTTGGCGGTGCGCACCTTGTTGACGATGGTCGAGAAGTCGGTCGAGCCGAGCGGGGTGTAGTCCTCGCCGAGGATCTCGACCTCGTTGGCCTCGGCCCACGCCTTGATGACGCGATTGGCGGTCTGCGGGAAGACGTAGTCCGAGCCCACGAGGTACATGGACTCCACGCCCTGCTCCTTGAGGTACTCCAGGGCGGGGACGATCTGCTGGTTGGTGGTGGCGCCGGTGTAGAAGATGTTCTCCGACGCCTCGAGGCCCTCGTACTGCACCGGGTAGTAGAGCAACGCGTTGGCGTCCTCGACCACGGGCAGCATCGCCTTGCGGGAGGACGAGGTCCAGCCGCCGAAGATCGCGGCCACGCAGTCACTGGTGATGAGCTTCTGCGCCTTCTCCGCGAACACGGCCGGGTCGGAGGCGCCGTCCTCCACCACCGGTTCGATCTGCTTGCCCAGCACCCCGCCCTCGGCGTTGATCTGCTCGATCGCCAGCGCCACCGAGTCACGCACGGTCTTCTCGGAGATGGCCATCGTCCCGGACAGCGAGTGCAGCGAGCCGACCTTGATGGTGTCGCCGGAGGTGTCCACGCAGGACTCGGCGGCGGCCGCGGCGGTGTCGCCGGTCCGGCTTCCGCAGGCGGTGAGCGCACCCGCACCCAGGATCACGAGGCCGGCGGTGGCCAGTGCACGCCGGGTGCGGATCGAGCGCGGCGTCTGGCTCGCGCGAGCTGTCTTCCCAGAGGAGATGGAGGTGGAGTTCACGTGGTTGACCTGACCTTCACTGACCGGCTGTCGAGTGCTCCCGCGGGCTGCGGGGCTCGAAGCGCGATGTGGATAAAGGTAAGGACATGATGTGAGTCAGCTGAGTCGCCGGTGTTTCGCCACCGTTGCCTCTACCGGCGTTGTGTGAACGCTGTGTTTCTCGTCCACCCCGCGATACAAGTGCGCGGGCGCGGCCGGCTGAGCCCGCACGCCGCTCCTGCGCGGGGTTACGCGTCCCCTTCGGCTTGTGATGCCTCTATGTACGCGTACGCGCGGGATGTGCTGGCGGAACGGTCCATAGAGGGCGCATACCTGGGCGTCGGCGGGCTGGGCGTCGGCGGGCTGGGCGGCGGCCGTCGTCTCTCGGGGCCGGCCCGGCTCTCAGCTCTTGCGCAGGTCCGGCGCCGGCGCACCGAGGAGATGGACTCGCGCGGCGGACCAGACCG
>NZ_JAALDN010000111.1 GCF_014144855.1 Dietzia maris
CGCCGCCGTCGCTCGCCCCGGCGACCGGGACGATGCCGGCCGCGACCGCGGCGGCGGACCCGCCCGAGGAGCCCCCGGGGCTGCGGCTGGTGTCCCATGGGTTCCTGGCGGGGCCGAACAGTTCGGGCTCCGTGATTCCCTTGGCCCCGAACTCCGGGGTGTTGGTCTTGCCGAAGACCACCAGGCCAGCGTCCAACCACCGCCGGACCACGGTCGCGTGCTCGGTCGCCGGTACGTCGGCCAGTGGACGCGACCCGCCACTGGTGGGTGTTCCCCGGTAGTCCTGACCGAGATCTTTGAGGAGGAACGGCACCCCGGCGAACGGGCCCGACAGTTCCTCGGTCGCCCGGGCGCGAGCCGGCCCGTCCAGCCGGCGCACGATCGCGTTGAGTCGCGGATTGACACCGTCGGCGCGCTGGATCGACGCGTCGAGCAGGTCGCCCGGGGTGACCTCGCCCTGCCGCACGAGGGCGGCGAGACCGAGGGCATCGTGACTTCGGAACTCGTCAAAGCGCATGGGGCCGGAGTCTACGCAGCGCGATCAGCGATTGTTCCGGTTCCGCCAGGCGCGCCAGGCGCCCGTGGACCACAGGGCCCACGCGACGAGGATGGGCTGGAAGAACAACCGCACGAGGCGTGCGCGGTCGCTGTCGAGTCCGAACGCGTCCGTGCCCGTCACGTACTGAGAGATGTTGCCGGGGAAGATCGCGACGAAGAACGCCGCCGTCACGCCGCCCACCGCCGGCCGGTATCGCGCCGGTGCGAGGATGAGCGCCGCGCCGAGTCCGAGTTCCACCACGCCGGAGGCGACGACCACGAAGTCCGGGTCGAGTGGGACCCACGTCGGGACCTGTGCCTGGAACTCCTCGCGCATGGTGGTCAGGTGCCCGGTCCCCGCCCCGAGAAGGGCGGCGCCGAGGGCCCATCGTCCGAGATGTCGGACCACCTCCCCCGCACTGCGGCGGCGCACCGGTGTGCGGGATCGCGAGTTCTTCAGGGGCCGGTCCAGTTTGTCCATGGGGGTAGTGTTGCGCACAACTTAATTGAGCGCAACCTAAAAATGGGCGATACTCGGGTGATGGATCCCGATCTCCGACTGGAAGAGCAAGTCTGCTTCGCCCTCTACGCCGCCTCCCGCGCCTCGACGTCGGCCTACCGCCACGCCCTGGCGTCGGTCGGCCTCACCTATCCGCAGTACCTCGCCCTGCTCGTGTTGTGGGAGGAGGACGGGCTGACGGTCCGCCAGTTGGGCGACCGACTACTCCTCGACTCGGGCACCCTCTCCCCTCTGCTCGCACGGCTGGAGCATGCCGGACTGGTCGAGCGGTCCCGCTCCGTCGGCGACGGGAGGAGTGTCCACGTGCACCTCACCGAGGCCGGCGGGCGGCTGCGCGCCGAAGCCGAGACGATCCAGTGTTCCCTGCTGGACAGGGTGGACATGCCGCAGGAGGACCTCGTCCAGCTGCGGACCCTAGCCCAGCGTCTCGTGACCTCGCTCGAAGGAGTCGATCGCGGCGATCAGTAGCGTCAGCCGATGGTGATCGGCTGACGCAGGATCGTCCTGAGTCTGGCGGGATCGGACCTACGGGGGTCCGAGAGGTAGATCTCGTGGTGATGACCCGACGGGGTCGCCCCTCGTGACGGGATGATCTCCTCGTGCATCCGCGCGATGATCGGGCCCTCGTCGTCGTAGGGGCCCACGTGCAGCGTCTGCACCGCCGACCCCTCGGCGTACCCGTCGAACCGCACCCGCTCGTGCGCGTCCGGCACCGTCGTCGTCGTCACCTTCTCCATGGCGGCGGACAGGATGTCCGGGGTGACCCAGTCCGGCTGCCAGATCATCATCGTCCAACTCCAGGCGTCCTTGTCGCGGGCCGTGAACACCCGCGGGTCGTCGGCGTACCAGAGGCCCTCGAGCGGGCCCACCGTGTGGACCCGTCCCAGCGCCGCCCGGGCGGCGGCGCGCACGGCGTAGGACGTGGCGTACAGCGCCTCGACGGCGGCCCTGTACTCCGGCGCGGTATCGGGATCCCCCTGCCCGTCGACCATGAGGAAGTCCATCGGGGGCACCTCGACCAGGTCGACTCTGCCGGCCTTGCCGCTGTAGAGGTCCCTGCGCTCGCGTTTGATGTCGAAGTTGGGCGGGTCACCGACCATGGCAGCAGGCTACGCCGATCCGGCCTGGAGTTCGGCGATCCGGCGTTTGTACACCGCGGTCAACTCGTCGATGTACCGGCGATTCCACCGTGGGGTGATGTGCTTGCTGCAGTTGGCGTCAGCGGCCACGACGTCCACCACGATCGCGCGCTCCACGCGGCCGGAGTACCGCTTCTCCCCCATGGCCCGGAGCCGGTCGATCAGGTCGGGGTCGCTGTCCGGCTCGACCGTGCGCGCGTGACCGAAGACCTTCAACCGCCGTCGGGTCGGATAGTCGACGAAGAGCAGGCAGACGCGTCCGTCGTGATCCACGTTGCCCGTGGAGACGTACTGGTGGTTGCCCGGGAACTCGGCCCAGGCGAGGGTCGTGTCGTCGACCACGTGCACGAATCCCGCCGGGCCGCCGCGGTGCTGCGTGTACGGCCAGCCCGACTCGGTGACGGTCGAGAGGGAGAAGTGGTCGGCGCTCCGGATCAGTGCGACATCGGTGCCCTCGAGGGCGAAGTCACCGGTGGCGACGGGGAGGGTGACCCCCACGGCGTTCTGCCGGGCCCTCACCGCCGGTCCGTACGCGATTCCCGGGTAGTGGTTGGCTGCCATGGTCGTCAATATAGGTTGCGGTGCGGCACGCCAGGCTGCAGGGCATGAGCTGGGCGGAGATCGGCATGGTGCTCGGTGTCAGCACACAGGCGCTGCACAAGAGATTCGGACGGACCGCCTGACCGGGCATGATGCCGACCATCCCGGTGGCATGCGTCTCGGTGACGAGGGCACACGCAGGGCAGCGCAGCTCCGCTGAGTACTCAGCGTCCGGGCGTGGCGGCGGTGTCCGGCCTGGGCACGTTCTGCAGCCGGAGTTGGCCCCGCGCGAGCACGGTTCCACCCTCGGCCTGGCTGATCACGACATCCCACAGCTGCTGGCTGCGGCCCTGGAACAGGGCATGCGCGGAGACCTCGACCCGCCCGCCGGTGGATGGCCGGAGGAAGTCGGTGCCGTTGTGGACGCCGACCGCGATCTGCCCCCGGTCAGCGACCGCGAATCCGGCTCCCGCACCGCCGGCGGACTCCACGATGCTCGCGTAGACGCCGCCGTGGACCGTCCCCCACGCCGTGACGTGCCCCTCCCCCAGGTCCGCGTGGCCGCGCAGCGAGGTGGTGGTCACCTCGTCGACGACGAGCCCGGACGCCCGGACGAAGACGCTGGCGTCGGAGGAGTTGGCATCAGGGAACCCGCCGGAATCGGTCATCCGCTCTTTCTACCCGCTGCTGGTTCCGGCTAGGTCGCCGCAGCCACGTACCTCGCCAGGTGCTCGCCGGTGAGAGTGGAGGCACCGGCGACGAGTTCGGCCGGGGTGCCCTCGAACACGATCCGGCCGCCGTCGTGACCGGCGCCGGGACCGAGGTCGATGATCCAGTCCGCGTGGGCCATCACGGCCTGATGGTGCTCGATCACGATCACCGACTTCCCGGCATCGACCAGCCGGTCGAGCATCGCCAGGAGGGTCGCGACGTCGGCCAGGTGCAGGCCCGTGGTCGGCTCGTCCAACACGTAGACCTCGGCCTTGTCGGCCATCTGGGCGGCCAGCTTGAGGCGTTGGCGCTCGCCACCCGACAGCGTGGTCAGCGGCTGGCCGAGCCGGATGTAACCCAGACCGACGTCGCGGAGCCGGGCGAGGATCTTGTGCGCGGCGGGGATCCGCGCCTCTCCCCCGGCGAATAACTCCTCGGCCTGTGCTACGGACATCCCCAGCACCTCGCCGATGTTCCGGCCACCGAACCGGTACTCGAGCACCTCGGCCTGGAAGCGCCTGCCCTCGCAGTCGTCGCACGTCGTCGCGACGCCGGCCATCATCGCCAGGTCGCTGTAGATCACGCCCGCGCCCTTGCAGGTGGGACACGCGCCCTCGGAGTTCGGGCTGAACAGCGCCGGCTTGACGCCGTTGGCCTTGGCGAACGCCTTTCTGATGGGCTCGAGGAGCCCAGTGTAGGTCGCCGGATTACTGCGCCGCGACCCGCGGATGGCGGCCTGGTCGATCGCCACCACCCCGTCGCGAGGCGACACCGAGCCGTGGATGAGCGAACTCTTGCCCGACCCCGCCACACCGGTCACCACGCACAGCACCCCGAGGGGGATGTCCACATCCACGCCTCGCACGTTGTGGGCTGTCGCACCACGCACCTCGATCCGCCCGGTGGCCGCCCGCACGCTGTTCTTCAGCGCGGCGCGGTCGTCGAGATGCCGGCCGGTGACCGTGTCGCTCGCGCGGAGCCCGCCGACCGATCCCTCGAAGCAGATCCGACCGCCTTCGGAGCCGGCGCCGGGCCCGAGGTCGACGACGTGGTCGGCGATCGCGATGGTCTCCGGCTTGTGCTCCACCACCAGGACCGTGTTGCCCTTGTCGCGCAGCCGCAGGAGCAGCCCGTTCATGCGTTGGATGTCGTGGGGGTGCAGGCCGATCGACGGCTCGTCGAACACGTAGGTGACGTCGGTCAGCGCGGAACCGAGGTGGCGGATCATCTTGACCCGCTGTGCCTCGCCGCCTGACAAAGTGCCCGCGGGGCGGTCGAGCGACAGGTACCCCAGGCCGATCTCCACGAACGAATCGAGCGTGTGCTGCAACGAGTCCAGCAGCGGCGCGACCGACGGCTCCTCGAGGCCGCGCAGCCACTCCGCCAGGTCGGTGATCTGCATGGCCGAGACGTCGGCGATGTTCCTGTCCCCGATGCGGGACGACCGGGCCCCCTCGTTGAGCCGGGTGCCGTCACATTCGGGGCACGTGGTGAACACCACGGCCCGCTCGACGAACGAGCGGATGTGCGGTTGCATCGCCTCGACGTCCTTGGACAGCATCGACTTCTGGATCTTGGGGATCAGGCCCTCGAGGGTGACGTTGATGCCGTCGGCCTTGACCTTGACCGGCTCCTTACGCAGCAGGTCGTGCATCTCCCGATCGGTGAACTCCCCCACCGGTTTGTCCATGTCGAAGAACCCGGAGCCGGAGTAGATGCGGCCGTACCAGCCGTCCATCGAGTATCCGGGGACGGTGATCGCGCCCTCGGACAGGGACTTGGAGCGGTCCACCAGCGCGTCGACGTCGAAATCGGACACCGATCCGCGACCCTCGCAGCGGACGCACATCCCGCCGGTGATGGAGAACTCGGCCTTCTGCCGGGTGCCGTCGGCCTTCTTCAGCGTCCCCACCCCGGACGCCGACGCGACGTTGAAGGAGTACGCCTTGGGGCCGCCGATCCTCGGCTGCGCGAGACGGCTGAACAGGATCCGCAGCATCGCCCCGGTGTCCGTGGCGGTGCCGACCGTGGAGCGGGGGTCGGAGCCCATCCGCTCCTGGTCCACGACGATCGCCGTGGTCAACCCCTCTAGCACGTCCACGTCCGGCCGCGCCAGGGTGGGCATGAAGCCCTGGAGGAACGCGCTGTAGGTCTCGTTGATCATCCGCTGCGACTCCGCCGCGATGGTCGAGAACACCAGCGAGCTCTTGCCGGATCCGGAGACGCCGGTGAACACCGTGAGCCGCCGCTTGGGCAGATCCACGTCGATCGACCGGAGGTTGTTCTCCCGCGCGCCGAGGACGCGGATGGTGTCGTGCGTGTCTGCCGTGTGGGCGCTCATCCCGGGTCTCCTCAGCCTGTCCGCTCAGCGGCAACGTTAGACCGCGGGCCCCCGGCGGGAAAGGGCGTCAGCCGCGGTCCTGCTGCTCCATCGCGGTGGCGTGCAGTCGGGCGAACCGCTGGAACTCGTCGTCGTCCCATCCCTCGCGTCCCGTCGCGGCCGCCCAGCCGTCGAGGATCTGATGGTCGTACAGGTGGCCGTAGCCCTGCGACCCGCCGATCGCGTTTCCGAGGTCCGCTGTCACCTGGAACAGGGTCAACACGGGCATGTAGAACATGCCCGGATGTCGGCCCTTGCCGGGCGGTTCGGCCAGCCACGCGGGGCGGTCGAACAGCAGATCCGGGGTCCACCACACCACCGGGTCGGTCGCGTGCTGGACGTACAGGACGTGCGGCGGGATCCACGGGGTGTCGTCGTCGCGGAACTCCGCGGGATCCTCCGAGAACCTCACCAGCAGGCCGTCCGCGTACACCGGCTCGGTGACCGGGGTACCGGGGTCGCGTCGCTGTACGAGCGCGTGCCAGATGTGGTTGGAATTGGGCGGGCCGACCCAGAGCACCCCGTCCACCGTCGCCCGGATATCGCGGATCCCCGAGAACGCCGCCTCGCCGGCCTGGGTGCCCAAACTCTCGCCGTAGACGTACAGCTTCGGCTGCGGCCGACCCGGTGGGAGGGAGTCGCGCCAGGTCACCACCGCCTCGATCAGTGACCGGCCCGCCACCTCCGCCTTCTCGCGGTCGGCGAGGAACGAGATCCAGCTGGGCAGGTACGAGTACTGGGTGCCCACGATCGCCACGTCGCCACCGGAGAGCAGTTCGATGGCCTGAGCCGCGTGGGGGTTGATCCACCCGGTGCCGGTGGTCGGGGCGATCACCACCGACTCACGTTCCCAGGCCCGGGTCCGCTCCAGCTCCTCCACCACCAGGGCGGAACGCTCGTCGTCGGTCGGTGCGGACTCCAGACCGGCGTACGCCCGGATCGGCTCGGGCGCGTCCTCGCCCAACAGATCCCCCAGGTGCTGCCCGTCGAGGCCGCCGCTCACGAACCGTCGGCCCTGCAGGCCCAGGTCCCCGAAGTCCACGACGGAGTCCGGGGACCCGGATCGCTCGGGCGCCGTCGGCGGTCGCGCGCCGGGGAGGTCCTCGTTGTTCTGCCCGCTGAAGATACGGTTGGCGCCGCCGAAGAACAGGCGCGGCACCACACCTTGCACCACGCCGAGTGCGAGGACGGCCACCATCACGACGCCCGTGAGCCGGGCGGTGTACTCCCCCACGCCGAACCTGCGGCCCACCGCGCGGGCCGACCACCGGTACCCCGCCCGGATGCCGCGGGCTGCGATGAGGAGCCCCAGGAAGATCGCCAGGGCGACCCACGGGATCTTCATGTAGTCCGCCCAGGGCGGGCGGGGTGAGCGCACCAGATCGGAGACCTGGTCCTGCCAGCGGATCGCCGTGGCCGTGGCCGTGATGAGGTAGACCACCAGGATGTACGGGGCGGACAGACGGGCGAAGGTCAGGAGACGGTCACCGAACGCGAGGAGGTCGGGGTGGAGGGTGATGCGGGGCGCCACGACCCGCAGCCAGAGGGTCCTCAGAGCGACGCCGACCCCGTAGCCCACCAGCATCGACACGCCGGTGACCACCCCCTGGTAGTACCAGGCCCGCGGCAGCAGGGACGGCATGAGCGAGACCCACGCCGCCAGCGCGGCCACGATGAGGCCGGTGACCGAGGGGCGCCAGCGTTCCCACCACGTCCGGAGCGCGGCGACGGGCGTGGTCCCCGCTGTCGGCCGACCGGCCTCTCCGTCCTCGCTCACCGCAGGCGCTCGGCCCGTCTCGCCGCCGCCACCAGGTCCTCGGACATGCGGGCCAGCTCGGCGGGGTCCTCGCCCTCGGCGATGGCGGTCCGCAGATCCT
>NZ_JAALDN010000112.1 GCF_014144855.1 Dietzia maris
GGCCGCGCGGGTGGCCGCGACGTCCGCGTCAGCGGGGGCGGAATCAGCGGCGCCGGTATCAGCGGCGGCGGGAGCGGCGTCTTCGGTGGGCTTCGCGGGGGCCGGGGCGGCCTCGTCGTCGGGGACGGTGACCTCGGGCGCGTCGGCCAGCGAGGAGTCGGCGAGGTCGATCCCGGAGAGCGTGATCTGGACGGCGGTGGTGTCGGTCCCCAGATAGACGGGCTCGGTGCCACCGGTGCCGGTGACGCTCTCGCCCTTGCCGTCGGTGGACTCGGCCTCGTACCAGGGGCCCCACGAGCCGTCGGGGTTCTGGGCGCGCAGGGTGGCGACGGCGGCCGGGTTGTGCCCCTTCCACGTGACGCCGGCCATCGAGAACGGTGTGTCGGAGGTGACCTGGCGGACCGTGGTGCCGCCGGAGGCGATGTCGGTCTCCACGCCGACGGCCGGAGGCGCCTCGGCCAGCGGGACCTCGGCCTCGGCGGTGGGCAGGGCGCTGCCCGCGGTGGTGGCGATGTCGTCGCCGGACTGGACGACCTGGTCCGCCCCGTACACGGCGAGGGGCGTGACGACGGACGCCGCGACCGCCACCGCCAGGGCGAGGGTCCGGCGTCGACCACTGATGTACAGGGGGCGGCGTCGTGTTCTCAAGGGCTTCTCCAGATCAGATGTCTGTGTCCCGAAGCTGCTCACCAGCGGGGCACAACTGCCCGGAGGCCGCACCGGAGCGCGACCACTGGGACGAATGTGACGAACGAGGTCAATGTTATCCAAGAAACTCGTGAAACCAAGTGATAAAGACGTGAATATTGGGACTACAGGGATGTAGTTTCGAACCGGCGTACGACGGCGCCGACGCCCCACCTGCACCGTGGGCCACCGCGGTCGTCTCGAGAAGTCGTCCACCTCGTCGTCGTCGGCGTGCCCTGAACCCACCCCCGACCCGCCGGATACCCTGGGACCCGCACCCGCGCCGACCGGCGCGCGGTCAGGCGAGCGGCCGGCGGACGCACTACCCGGCGGACACCGCGGCGACGTACTACGGAAAGGCCCGACGGTTATGGCAGGCGAACGGCAGTGGGACACCTACGACCTCATCGTGGTGGGGTCGGGCTTCTACGGCCTGACCGTCGCCGAGCGGGCGGCGACCGAGCTCGGCAAGCGCGTCCTGGTGCTCGATCGGCGCCACCACATCGGCGGTAACGCCTACTCCGAGCCCGAGCCGGAGACCGGCATCGAGATCCACAAGTACGGCGCGCACCTGTTCCACACCTCCAACGAGCGGGTGTGGGAGTACGTCAACCGCTTCACCGACTTCACCGGGTACCAGCACCGCGTGTTCGCCATGCACAAGGGCACGGCGTACCAGTTCCCCATGGGCCTGGGCCTGATCAACCAGTTCTTCGGCCGCTACTACTCGCCCGACGAGGCCCGCGCGCTCATCGCCGAGCAGGCCGCCGAGTTCTCCGCCGAGGACGCGGCCAACTTCGAGGAGAAGGCCATCTCCCTGATCGGCCGCCCGCTGTACGAGGCGTTCATCAAGGACTACACGGCCAAGCAGTGGCAGACCGACCCCAAGAACCTGCCGGCTGGCAACATCACCCGCCTGCCCGTCCGGTACACGTTCGACAACCGCTACTTCAACGACACCCACGAGGGCCTGCCCGTCGACGGTTACACCGCGTGGCTGGAGAACATGGCGGCGGACGACAAGATCGACGTGGTGCTCGACACCGACTGGTTCGACGTCCGCGAGGCCGTCCGTGCCGCGAGCCCCGACGCGCCGGTGGTCTACACCGGCCCGCTGGACCGGTACTTCGACTACGCCGACGGCGAGCTGGGCTGGCGCACCCTGGACTTCGAGACCGAGGTGCTGCCCACCGGCGACTTCCAGGGCACCCCGGTGATGAACTACAACGACGCGGAATACGACTACACCCGCATCCACGAGTTCCGCCACTTCCACCCGGAGCGCAAGAACTACCCCACCGACAAGACGGTGATCATGCGCGAGTACAGCCGCTTCGCCGAGCGCGACGACGAGCCGTACTACCCGATCAACGAGTCCACCGACCGT
>NZ_JAALDN010000113.1 GCF_014144855.1 Dietzia maris
GCGGCCCGCTTCCACGCCGCGGCCCACACCGACTGCACCATCGCCGACATCGCCTCCGACAGATCCGGAGCCTCGGGCACGTCCCCAGCAGCGCCGGTGGCGTGTTCACGCATCCACGCGGCCACCTCACCGATGCGCACCCCCGCTTCACGCTGCACGCTGCGCACGGTGACCTTGTCCCCTCGCGCGACGAGCACCCCATAGGCCCTGGCGATCTTCTCCGACGTCGACATAGCCATCTCCCCTCCGATCGGTAACGGGTAACCGGAAACGTTTTCCGTTACCTATGTTACCCGCCTGTGGCGTCCGGCGGGATAGTGCTCGCCCGGATATCGCCGGCGAGCGGGCGCTGCGGCGGGTCGTCGGCGCCCAGGGCCCAGGCGACGACCCGAAGGCGATTCTGCCCAGAGGGAGGGGAGCGCCGGCTATCGGCGGTCAGGTTGTAGGTATCCAAGACGGCGGCCAGGGCGGTGTTGCCCGCCGGCGGGGCCACGGTAATCCCGGTGATTCCTCGTTCCCACAGCGACACCGGGATGTGGGAGCCCAGGTACGTGACTGGCGGTCGTGTGGCCAGTGAGTGGTGGTCGCTCGTGAGCGGGCTGTCGGGTGGGGCCGTGGGTGCGCGCTTACCAGTTCTTGGTGGGGTCCATGACGCGGGCGCGCGAGTGGCCGCGGATGCGGAAGCTGGGGTGGGCGAGTCCCTCGTTGACGAGGCGGCGGCCGACGTCGAGGGTGGCGGCGAGTTGATCGTCGGTGAGTGCCATGCGGTCATTGCGCAGGGTCAGGGAGACGACGCCGTTCCATGCGCCCCAGAGGAAGAGCGCGGTTTCTTTCGGCGGGTAGTCGGGCGAGGCCTCGCCCGTGGCGATGGCGCTTTCGAGGTGTGCTTGGAACCGGCCGAGGATCTCGTCGAGGCGGTCGCCGACTTGTTGGCTCAGCTCGTGGGCGCTGGCGGAGAGGCCGGAACCGTGGCCGTCGAAGGCGAGGAAGCGGAACGACCCGCGGTGGTC
The DNA here is from genome assembly GCF_014144855.1 of Dietzia maris. Taxonomy (GTDB): domain Bacteria; phylum Actinomycetota; class Actinomycetes; order Mycobacteriales; family Mycobacteriaceae; genus Dietzia; species Dietzia kunjamensis. The sequence continues at coordinate 1,011 of NZ_JAALDN010000113.1, forward strand.
CAGGTAGAACCGCAGGTACACGTCGCTGGCGGCGATGACCTGCTCGAGGGGCGAGTACTCGGGACGGAGGGCCTCGTCGAGGTAGGTGCTGAACCGGGTCAGCGCGCGGTCGGCGAGGGCGAGCAGGATGCCGTCCTTGCTGCCGAAGTACTTGTAGAGCGCGCCCACTGACATGTCCGAGTCCTCGGCGATCTGCTCCATCCGGACGTTGCGCTGCCCGGAGACGAACGCCCGCTCGGCGGCGTCGAGGATGCGCTCGCAGTTCTGCGCGCGGCGCTTAACCATCCGGGGGCTGCGCCGCGGGGGCGCGCTTGCCGACTCGGTCACCTCCCGGATGCTACCGGGTCGAGGCCCCCCCGGCCCGTGAACGAGATTCACTAGGGAATATTCGTTGACAAAGTGGGTCGGGCGTTCCAGACTGGGTCACGAACGTGGCCGACGTCACAGTGGCGTCGAGGACGGCCACTCCACCGAGAAGAGGCGCGCCGACCCACGTAGAGACGGACGCACGAGGCGCCCGCCGCGGCCGTCTGAGCCCAGGGAAAGAAGCGTGACAAGAAGGCCACTGAGCCTGCGCTGACCAACGGAAAACTCAACGGGCCAAAGGACGTCAAATACTACGTATCAGGAGTTCACTATGGCAGTTGTAACCTTTGTCTCCCACGACGGCGAGGAGCACGAGGTGCCCTTGGAGGAGGGGCAGTCACTCATGC
>NZ_JAALDN010000114.1 GCF_014144855.1 Dietzia maris
ACCCCGCGCCGCACCCGGACCACCGACGTCGCCGCGACACGGGCGGCGCGCCGGACGACCCCGCCGAGCCCGACGCCGAGGTCGCGGAGAACACCCTCGGCGTGGTCCTGTCCGGGGTCGACACGGACGCGCTGCCCGACGATCTCGCCGCCGAGCTGGAGGACGCCTCGGATCGCGTCTCCATGGCCCGGCGCTTCTACAACGACGCCGTCCGTGACACCCGCAGTCTGCGGGAACAGGCCCCGGTCCGCCTCCTGCGACTGGCCGGCCGGGCCCCGATGCCGGGGTACGTCGAACTCGTCGACGCGCCGCCACCGCAGGCCTGACCAACCCCGGTGGGGCGGCGGTTGGGGCGCCGGGGTGAGGGAGACCTACACTGGACCCCTGTCACACGTCGTCTGAGCCAGGAAAGGCCTATTTCGTGAGCGACCCGCAGTCCAGCGAGAACACCACCGGAACCGCACGCGTCAAGCGAGGTATGGCCGAGATGCTCAAGGGCGGCGTCATCATGGACGTCGTCACCGCCGAGCAGGCGAAGATCGCCGAGGACGCCGGCGCCGTGGCCGTGATGGCCCTCGAGCGCGTCCCCGCCGACATCCGGGCACAGGGCGGCGTCGCCCGCATGAGCGACCCCGACCTCATCGACGGCATCATCGAGGCCGTCTCCATCCCCGTGATGGCCAAGGCCCGCATCGGGCACTTCGTCGAGGCGCAGATCCTCCAGGCCCTCGGCGTGGACTACGTCGACGAGTCCGAGGTCCTCACCCCGGCCGACTACGCCAACCACATCGACAAGTTCGGCTTCACCGTGCCGTTCGTCTGTGGCGCCACCAACCTCGGCGAGGCCCTGCGCCGCATCACCGAGGGCGCGGCGATGATCCGCTCCAAGGGCGAGGCCGGCACCGGTGACGTCTCCAACGCCACCACCCACATGCGCCAGATCCGGCAGCAGATCCGCACGCTGCAGAGCCTGCCGTCCGACGAGCTGTATGTGGCCGCCAAGGAGCTCCAGGCGCCGTACGAGCTGGTCAAGGAGGTCGCTGAGACCGGCAAGCTCCCCGTGGTCCTGTTCACCGCGGGCGGCATCGCCACCCCGGCCGACGCCGCGATGATGATGCAGCTCGGTGCCGAGGGCGTGTTCGTCGGTTCCGGCATCTTCAAGTCCGGCAACCCCTCCGAGCGGGCCAAGGCGATCGTCAAGGCGACGACCTTCCACGACGATCCGGAGATGCTCGCGACCATCTCCCGCGGCCTCGGCGAGGCCATGGTCGGCATCAACGTCGACGACATCCCCGAGCCCCACCGGCTCGCCGAGCGGGGCTGGTGACCCGCCGGTGGCGAAGATCGAGGACATCCTCGAGATCGAGCGGATAGACCGCGACCTCTTCCGGGGACCGGCCATCCGCACGCACCTGCAGCGGACCTTCGGCGGCCAGGTCGCCGGTCAGACCCTCGTCGCCGCGGTCCGGACCGTGGACTCCGACAAGCACGTCCACTCCCTGCACGGGTACTTCATCCGGCCGGGCATCCCCGACGTGCCGACCGTCTTCCAGGTCGACCGCCTCCGGGACGGTCGCAGCTTCGCCACCCGCCGTGTCACCGCCATCCAGGAGGGGGAGCCGATCTTCTCCATGTCGGCCTCCTTCCACCTGGTCGACCAGGAGGGCATCGAGCACCAGGACTCGATGCCCCGGGTCGTGGGGCCCGAGGAGATCGACGTCCCGACGATCGACGACCTCGACGAGGCCCACCGCATCTTCGCCGAGGAATGGGCCCAGTGGGACATCCGGATCGTCCCCCGGGACCGCCTGGAGACGAGTTCGGCGTTGGCCTCGCAGCAGCGGGTGTGGTTCCGGAGCGTCGACGCGCTGCCGGACGATCCGAACTTCCACGTGTGCACGCTCGCGTACATGTCGGACATGACGCTGTTGGGCTCGGCCAAGGTCCCGCACCCCGACGAGCCCACCCAGGACGCCTCGCTCGACCACGCCATGTGGTTCATGCGCCCCTTCCGGGCCGATGACTGGTTGCTGTACGACCAGACCTCGCCGTCGGCGTTCGGGGGGCGCGCCCTCACCCAGGGGCGGATCTTCGACCGCTCCGGCAGGCTCGTCGCTGCCGTCACCCAGGAGGGACTGTCCCGGCGCCTGCGCCCGGGTGCGCAGCCGTTCCCGGTGAGCACCACCGACGACCCGTCGAAGAAGTGAGCGCGGACGCCCCGACCGTCGGTGTCCTCGCCCTCCAGGGCGATGTCGCCGAACACGTCCGCCACCTCGAGTCCGTCGGCGCGCGGGCCGTGGCCGTCCGCCGGCGCTCCGAACTCGACGGCGTGGACGGACTCATCCTGCCCGGCGGGGAATCCACCGCGATGAGTCGGCTTCTGGACGTCTACGACATGTACGAACCGGTGGCCGAGAGGATCTCCGGCGGCATGCCGGTCTACGGCTCCTGCGCGGGCATGATCCTGCTGGCGTCGGTCGTCCTGGACACCCGGGCGGACGCCACCTGGTTCTCCGCGATCGACATGACCGTCCGTCGGAACGCCTTCGGACGGCAGGTCGACTCGTTCGAGGCCGACCTCGTCGTCGACGCCCTCGGCGCCGACCCGGTTCGGACCGTGTTCATCCGCGCACCCTGGGTCGAGACGGTGGGCCCCGACGTGGAGGTACTCGCCCGCGTCCGCGCCTCCGACGGCCACGATCACGTGGTCGCGGTGCGGCAGGGCAACGCCCTGGCGACCTCCTTCCACCCCGAGGTGACCGACGATGTGCGCGTTCACCGGTACTTCGTCGACATGGTGCGGCAGTCGACCTCGTAGACTGGCCAGTCAGCGACACATCGCACCGGGCGGCCAACCGAGGTCGGCCCGGACTGACACCCCCGGAGGGCGGAACATCCCATGTCAGGCCATTCCAAGTGGGCCACCACCAAGCACAAGAAGGCCGCGATCGACGCCAAGCGCGGCAAACTCTTCGCCAAGCTCGTCAAGAACATCGAGGTGGCGGCCCGTACGGGCGGCGGTGACCCAGCCGGCAACCCCACGCTCTACGACGCCATCCAGAAGGCCAAGAAGAACTCTGTCCCGGGCGACAACGTCGAGCGCGCGCGCAGACGTGGCGCCGGCGAGGAGGCGGGCGGCGCCGAGTGGGAGACCATCATGTACGAGGGGTACGGCCCGAACGGCGTGGCCCTGCTCATCGAGTGTCTGACCGACAACCGCAACCGCGCCGCAGGCGAGGTGCGCACGGCGATGACCCGCAACGGCGGCAACCTCGCCGACCCCGGTTCGGTGGCCTACCTGTTCACCCGCAAGGGCGAGATCGTGCTGGACAAGGGTGAGCTCGAGGAGGACGACGTCCTCATGGCCGTACTCGAGGCCGGGGCCGAGGAGGTCAACGACCTCGGCGAGCAGTTCGAGGTGGTCTGCGAACCCACCGACCTCGTCCGGGTGCGCACCGCGCTCCAGGAGGCCGGCATCGACTACGACTCGGCCGAGTCCGGGTTCCGCGCCTCGGTCGAGGTGACGGTCGACGCCGACGGCGCCACCAAGGTCTTCAAGCTCATCGACGCGCTCGAGGACTCCGACGACGTCCAGAACGTCTACTCGAACCTCGACGTGCCGGACGACGTGCTGGCGGCGCTCAACGCCTGACGGGCGGCCCACTGGTAGGGTCTCGAACGTAGGTTCTACCACTGGTCGGCGAAAGGTCGCTATGCGCGTGATGGGTGTGGACCCGGGACTGACCCGGTGCGGGCTCGCGCTGATCGAGACCGAGCCGGGTCGGGCCGTCACGGCGTTGGACGTGGACGTGGTGCGGACGACCGCCCAGGAACCACTCGAGAGGCGCCTGCGGGCGGTCCACGCCGTGGCGGACGAGTGGATGGAGATCCACCGCCCGGACGTGGTCGCCATCGAGCGGGTCTTCGCCCAGAACCAGGTCTCCACCGCCATGGGCACGGCCCAGGCCGCCGGCGTCGTGGCACTGGCCGCCGCCTATCGCGACATCCCGGTGGCCTTCCACACGCCCTCCGAGGTCAAGGCGGCCATCACCGGCAGCGGGCGCGCGGACAAGAAGCAGATGACCCTGATGATCACCCGGATCCTCGGCCTGCAGAAGCCCCCCAGCCCGGCGGACGCGGCCGACGCCCTCGCGCTCGCCGTGTGCCACAGCTGGCGGGCGCCCATGCAGGGCCGGGTCGCCGCGCTGGACGGCCAC
>NZ_JAALDN010000115.1 GCF_014144855.1 Dietzia maris
CGGCGGCGTTGGCCCTGCTCACCGCCTCCGGGCACGCGGTGATGGCGCGGGACCTGACCGCCTGGGGGTACGCCGACGGGCCCGCGGTCACCGCCGACGAGCGGCTCGTGCTGGACGCGCTGGGGGAGAGGTACGACGGCGGGGTGGCCCTGAACGACCCGTTCGACGGCACCGCCTGGGTCTACGCGCTCCACGGGGTGCCGGTGGTGTTCGGGGCGCCGCTCGCCGACGACCCGGTCGCGCAGGTCGGCGCCGACCGCATGACGCTGTACACCTCGGTCAACCGCTACGGTTTCGACCCGACCGTCACCCGCGAGATGCAACTCCGGGACGTGCGCTGGGTGATCGTCGGGACGGAGTCCGTGGGCGGGCCGGGCCGGCCGGGTGGGTTCATCGGGCTGCACCTCAACCCGAACCTGCGGCTGGTGGAGGCCACTCCGGGCGCCCGTCTGTACGAGGTCCTGCCGGTGCCCGCGGACCACCAGCCGCTGCCCCCGCCACCCGGCATCCCCCCGGTGACGCCGCCGGGGCAGCCCCCGAACACCGACTCACCGGTCGTCGAGGCGGCGCCCCCCGGCCCGGGGGCTAGCCTGGACGGCACCGCCTAACCGACTCCCAGGAGCGCATCGCCCCATGGACGCCACCACCGTGACAACCGCAGACGCCGACACCGGGACCGACCGGCCCGAGCGCGATCTGCTGCTCCAGCGCACCCTGTTCTCCGGCCCGCGCCGGTGGGTCAACGACGACCTGTACTCGCGGATCACGCGGGGCGTGGTGCGCCGCACACGCACCGAGCTGCACCTGGAGCCCGGCGCGATCGTCGACACCAACACCTACTTCGGCCGGTTCGAGGCGTCCTACTGGCAGCGCTGGACCTCCGTCACCGACCTGACCGTACGGGTGTCGGTGGAGACCGTCGGGCAGGTCGACGTGCTGGTGCGCGCCTCGGACATCGGCTCCCACGTGCGGACGGTGGAGGTGGTCCACCACCACGGCGACGGTATGGCGGTGGTGGACGTGCCGGTGGACACGTTCACCGACGGTGGCGCGATGTGGCTGGAGGTGCACGCCGTCGACGCGCCGGCGACGGTGTCGGAGGTGGAGTGGAGTACGACGACGACGAGGCCCGCCCGCCGCGCCGCCGTGGCCATCTGCACGTTCAACCGGGCGGATGACTGTGCGGCCACGGTCGACTCGCTGGCCTCGGATCCCCTCGTCGCGGACCTGATCGACGACCTCTATGTCACGGACCAGGGCACCGACCTCGTGGAGACCCGCGATCCGTTCCGGCACGCGGCGGAGGAGTTCGGCGACCGGCTGCACTACCTGCGTCAGCCCAACCTCGGCGGTGCCGGCGGCTTCAGCCGCGGGCTGTACGAGGCCACGGCCCCGGACGGCCCGGGGCCGGTGGACGTGCTGCTCATGGACGACGACGTCCGGGTGGAGCCCGAGACGGTGCTGCGCCTGTTCGCCTTCGCCGCCGTCACCCGCGAACCGATGCTCGTGGGTGCCCAGATGCTGTACCTGTTCAACCCGGACTACCTGCTGGTCTCGGCCGAACGGACGCAGCTCGACGAGCTCCGGGGCGGGTTGGACGCCGACGAGTTCGCGCTGCGTGACGAGTCGGTGGTCGCGGGCCGGCAGGAGCGGCGGATCGACGCCGAGTACAACGCGTGGTGGTCCTGCCTCGTCCCCGGCGAGGCCGTGGAGCGCGTCGGACTCCCCATGCCGTACTTCTTCCAGTGGGACGACATCGAGTACGGCCTGCGCTGCCGCCAGGCGGGGATGCCCACGTGCACCCTGCAGGGCGCGGCGGTGTGGCACGCGGACTTCTACTGGAAGGACGGCGACGACTTCGGCCAGTTCTTCTCCCTGCGCAACTCGTTGACCACAGCGGCGGTCCGGCAGGGGATCGACCCGAAGGACATGGCCAAGAACCTCGCCCGGAGCGTCCTGCGCGCGGTGGCGGGCATGCAGTACGGGCTCGCCGCCACCCGCCTGCGCGGGATCGAGGCGTTCCTCGACGGGCCCGACGGCACCCACGGCGTCGGTGACGGCGGTCAGGCCGCGCTGGCCGCGATCCGCGCCGAGCGCGCGCGGTACCCGGAGACCGCCAAGCTCGGGGTGGAGGCCCTGCCCGCCGGGATCGGTGTCCGGCGCAAGGTGGGGATCCCGCGGGAGGACCGCGAGGACCAGGTGCTCGCCAAGCGGCTGCTCTTACAGAAGTTGGGCCGGCAGCGCCGCGGTGTGGTGGCGATCCCCTACGAGGACGCGGCCTGGTGGCACGTCTCCCTGTTCGACGAGGTGTACGTGACCGACGCCTCGCAGACCGGGGTGCACCACCGCAAGGTGGACCCGGCGCGGGCCACCGAGCTGCAGAAGCGGCTGGTCTCGCTGCTCGCCCGGTTCGTCCGGGAGGCCCCGGCCGCCCAGGAGCGGTGGCGTGCCGCGCAGGCCGGGCTCACCACGCGGGAGAACTGGGCGCGGCTGTACGGACTCTGACCCGCCGTCCGCTCGCCGCTTAGGGTGGGGTGATGGTCGAGATCGTGCTGACGGCGGTGGGCGTGGCGCTCATCGCGGTGGTGTTGATGGACGTGTTCCACACGCTGATGCACCCCGGGGGCACCGGGTACCTGAGTCCCTGGGTGTTCGCGGGGATGTGGCGGGTGTCCCGGGCGACGGGCCACCGGGTGGGCAGCGCGGTGGGTCCGGCGGCCCTGGTGACGGTCATCCTGCTGTGGGTGGTGCTCCAGGGTCTGGGCTGGGGAGTGATCTACTACCCGCACGTGCCCGCGGACTTCACCTACTCCGACGGGATCGATCCGGACAGTCTCCCGGCGTTCGTCGAGGCCCTGTACTTCTCGTTCGTCACGCTGGCCACCCTGGGGTTCGGCGACATGGTCCCCTCCGATTCGTGGATCCGGTGGATCACACCGTTCCAGGCGTTGACGGGATTCGCCCTGCTCACCGGGGCACTGACCTGGTTCAACCAGGTGTATCCGCCCTTGTTGCGGCGGCGGGCGTTGGCGCAGGAACTGTCGCGTCTGGACGAGGTCGACTTCGCGGGGCGGATCCCGGACCTGCCGGCGGAGCCGGTGTGTGCCCAGTTGACGGCGGTGGCAGACAGGGTCGAGGAGGTCCGGATCGACTTCTTCCAGCACTCCGAGGGCTTCTACTTCCGCGAGCGGTCCGCGGACCTGTCCCTGCCACGACAGCTGGCCGGCGCGGTGCGACTGTCCGAACCCGGCCCGGCGGGGTCGCCGGCCGCCGTGGAGCTGGGTCGCTGCCAGCTCTCGGTGGCACTGGAGCGGCTCGCGGCGACGCTGGACCAGCAGTTCCTGCACCGCGGTGGCCCCCCGGAGCAGGTGTTCTCCGCCTATCTCCGCGAGCACCACCCCTAGGGCTCCCCGCGCCCGAGCGGCGTCAATCCACAGGCCCGACCTGTCCACAGGCGGGCCACGGGGCCGGTGTTTCCGACAGAGTCCCGGCGGTGGCGTGCCGCAGAGTGTGGGCATGGACACCTCCGCACTCGGCCACACCGACCCGATCATCACCGGCGACGACCCGCCGCCCGGCCCGCTGACCACGGCCGAACTCGCGGCCGCCGTGCCAGACCCGGCCGGTCGCGCGCGCTACCGTCGGATCTGGCACGGGATGTACCGGCGGGAGGACCAGCCGGATGATCTCCGGCTGCGCAGCGTCGCGTTGGCGCGGGCCTGGCCCGAGGGGGTCTTGCGCGGGCGCAGTGCCGCCCTGCTGTGGGGCGACG
>NZ_JAALDN010000116.1 GCF_014144855.1 Dietzia maris
CGGGTGTCCACCAGAGCGGGAACGGTCCAGAGAGCTACGCGCAGTATGACGCGGTGGTAATGAACCCGCCATTTAGCGCGGGCGCTGCTCACCTTCTCAAGGCGCTTGACCTCATGAAACGCGGCGGGGAGGTCGTGTGCCTGCTTAATGCGGAGACGATCAAGAACCCGTACACGAACGAACGCAAGACGCTAGTGGCGAAGCTCGACGCCTTGGGCGCATCTATCGAGTACAAGGCGGGCGCATTCACTGATGCCGACCGAAAGACCGGCGTAGAGGTGGCGCTCGTCCATGTGTGTATTGATGCCACGGAACCGCAGAGCGACATACTGGCGAACCTGGCCGAAGCCAAGGCCCGCACCGACAAGGCCTATGACGCCCGCGAAGTCGTGGACGGTGACCCGATCCGCGGGGCGGTGCGCCGCTACGAAGTCGAAGCAGAGGCCGGGCTAAAGTTGATTGACGAGTACAACGCGCTCGCACCGATCCTGACAAATGAGCTCGTGGGCGAACATCGCCGGCCGATCCTCACCCTGGAAGTAGACGGCGAGCGCTACGGCACCGGCGGCACGTCGCAGCAGTTCCTCGAGCGTCTGCGCATGAAGTACTGGCGCGAGGTCTTCGCTACGCGTGAGTTTGCGCGGATGTTCACCAGTGCGACCCGTGAGAAGTATCAGGAGAAAGTCGCGGAGCTAGCCCGCTACGAGTTCAACCTGGCGAACATTAAGCAGGTGCAGGCCGACCTGGCGGGCTCGATGCTGGACAGTCTCGACGATTCGATTGTGCAGCTCTTCGAGAGCTTTTGCAGCCAGTACTGGGACGAGCAGAGCAACAACGTCCATTACTTCAACGGGTGGAAGACCAACAAGGCGTACAAGGTCAACCGCAAGGTGATTACGTCGATGCAGGCCTGGGGCTGGTACGGCAACGACTACGACCCGCGCCGCACGGTCCACGACAGGCTCGCAGACGTGTCGAAGGTGTTTGCCTACCTCGACGGCAAGGTGTACGACGACGGGCCACTAGCCGAAGCCCTGGACGCGGCGGGGAAGGCGCAGCAGACGCGGAACATAGACCTCGAGCACTTCACGGTGACGTTCTACAAGAAGGGAACGGCTCACATCACCTTTAAGCGCGACGACCTACTCAAGAAGTTCAACCTGATTGGATCGCAGCGCAAGGGTTGGCTGCCACCCGACTACGGCAAGAAGAGCTACAGCGACATGACGCCCGAGGCTCGCGCGGTGGTCGATGAGTTCGACGGAGGGGAAGAGGAATACAGCGACACGATCGCGCGCCTGGACTTCTACGCCGGGCGGTCCGTGCCGTCGCTAGGCGCTGGCGTATAGCTGGGACTCGCTGTGCAACCTACGACGCCGCACCCTCACCGGTGCGGCGTTTCTTCATGCGCTCGATCTCAAGGCTGCGGCGCTGGTGCCACGTGAGGCCTTCGGTCTCCTTCGCGCGCCACATAGCCTCCGTACGGCCGCGGCTCTCGTTGCGCTCGTTCTCGATCTCGCGGGCAACGCGTGGGAACTTCTCGGACCCCACAACAAAGACCTTGCCGATGAGTTGTGAGGGTGAGTTGTTCGTGTCGATGCCCATATCTGCCCGTAGTTAATCACGAAACTTCGATATTGTGAATACCCCGGCGTGATGCTATTAATTAGGTATGAGCAAGCTACGGCACGCTCCGCACCTCCCAGTTCTACAGAAGAGCGGATTCCCTCCGCACACATAACTCACACACACATGTGCGCGCCCCTATGCGCACTGTCTCTCTAACACAAACACTGACTCCACGTATGACCGCCTCTCCTGGAAAGGAGGGGCGGTTTCGCTGTGTTGCGACCCCTTATAGTTCTATAGAGAAGAAAAGCGCAGCAAGCTACTCGTTCTATAGAAAGACGGCTTGTAGATTATGTCGATGTGTGTTTAATTAGATACAGGCGCTTCGTCAGTTATCCAGCAGATGAATCGTCATTATCATAAGTTTGACCTATTGTAATAGGGGCGGTTTATTGCTATACTGAAAGTGGATAGCTGATGAAGTAATTCCCCTCCCACCAATAGGTCGGAGGGGATCATCTTTTGTGACAAGACATATCAGCGAACTACTGGGGACTATCAACCGTGAGCAGGATCTACGCCCCGTCGTAACCCGTGAGCATTACAAGGAGGGCGACGATCTGCCGGCTGAGGTGGACGACCTCATACAGAACAAGGCGTACCGCAATCGCCACCGGAAGCTTCGCCGCCTGCACGGGGACCGCGTGCTCTTGAAAGTCGTGGAACTCTGCCACGGCAAGGACGGCAAGGGGGCGAAGATCAACGACCCCCAGAAGTACTTCGCCCGCATGACGAGCCTGGCGAGGTGGGACGAGACCTTGCAATTGGTGAAGCGACTCTTGGCCGCGACTGATCGTGCCGTAGCGATCATGCACAAGCTCGGAGCTGATCCACAGTGGCTTTACTGGTACGTGGGCGTCGTGTGGCGGAACTCGGAGGCCACTGTCGCTCAGTGGGTAGAGCGGGCTACTTCCGCAAGGAGGGGAAGCCCACCGAAGTTGTTTGCTTGGTTGGCAGGCGCCGCAGCCCGTTAGGTCCTGCGGTGGGCTCTAACACCGTCCACGTCCTTAGACTGCCCCCATGTCAATCGAAGGGCACCTCGGTCCGATCACTCCGCTAGAGGCTGAGTACGTAGCCGCGGCGATCATGCGGGACCATCTCGGCTTCGAGGATGCTCGGGTCACAACCGCATCGGGTGACGGCGGCATCGACGTTGTGGCGAGGCAGGCCGTCGCACAGGTGAAGCACTGGGGCTCGCAGGTTGGCCGTCCGGCGATCCAGCAGCTTTACGGCGCGCGGGGGATCGACCACTCCAAGAAAATGATCTTCTTCTGCTCTGGGGGGTACAGCCGGCAGGCGGTCGTCTATGCGGACGAGGTCGGGGTCGCCCTGTTCACGTTTGACGCCGCGGGCAGCTTTGGGGCGGTGAACAAGAGCGCGCAGGAGCTAGGGCTTGCGGCGAGGAGGCTGGCCGAGAAGGCAAAGAAGAAGGCTGAATTGGAGGAGGCAGAGAGGCGGGCTGTTATAGAGGCCGAGCACGCTAAGCGAGCTGCGCAGCACGCTAAGCGTGCTGCCAAGAAGAAAACTGCGGACAAGGCGTATGCAGCAAGCGTGGCTCACCGCCAGGCGCGGATTGACGCCGGTGACATCCCGCTGGTCACGGTGCGATCTGGGTGTGCGCTGCCCTTCGTTCTGCTTGCGACCCTCGGATTCCTAGCCGAATTCAAGTGGTCGTCCGAGCCTGATCCGTCCGGGCTTGTTCTAATAACAATCTTCGGCACGATAGCGCTGCTGTTTTTTTTGGTGGAACTGATAGTGTACTTGAAACTAAAGTGGGCCCATAAACGCAAGCGGCGCTAGTTCTCCACAATTCGTTGTCAATATCTCATCTTATTATTGCGCAATAGTCTTGCATTAATAATAAGAAGGGCGCATACTAGAACCATAAATTAAGCGGAGACAACTGAATAATGAATACACCAATCAAGAAACTAACTAACCTCCCTCGCAGCCGAAAGCTCATCCTCGGCGCGAGCGCCGGCCTCCTGGTACTCAGCACCTCATCCGTGCTCGCCTTCAACGGTCTCAGCACCACCGGCGCGAATGACACCCCGGTCGAGACCAAGGTCCAAGACCACGAGAAGCGCCTCACCGCGACAGAGCAGGATCTCGCCGACACGAAAGACCGCGTAGGCCAGGTCGAAGAGAAGACCGAGGCCAACAACCGGGCGATCGGCACCGTCGAGCGCGAGATCACCGTGGTCCGCGAGCAGGCAGAGTCGAGTACCGCGATACCGCAGCCGGCAGCTGAGTCCGCAGAAGCACCAGCTCCAGCGCAACCCGGTCCTCAGGCGGCACCAGCTCCAGCCCCGGCCTCCAAGAACGAGCTCCTCGTCGTGGCTATGCAGCAGACCGAGCGGCACGACCGCTTCGGTGAGTTCCTCAATTACAGCTGCGCCTACACCGTCGAGACCGGACAGCAAGTGTCTGTGTTCTCCGGGGTCCCGTGCACCCCGGTGGGCGCTGAGCTGAGTGAAGACATGATCCGGATGGTGAGGTTGGCGCGATGAGTCGGGGTAAGAGCTATCGAGCGGTGAAGCCAAGCTACCCGGCCACCCGGTTCACCCGGCGCGAAATTCGCTTGCTGATAACTTTCCACGTCCTAGCGCTAATCAGTTCCCTCGTCTTCATCGCTGCCCTTACACCGCAGACTGGCGCATCAGTACCCACTGCTTCTTCCGTAGTCGAAATCGCGCCTCAGTCCGTCGGTCCGAACGACATCGAGCGCCTGACGAACGCGCAGCGCGGAGCCCACGACCTACCCGCTCTCGCTACCAACGAGCTCCTCCGCCAGTCCGCCTGCCACAAGGCCGCGGACATGGTGCAGCACAACTACTTCGCGCACGTCGCACCTGACGGCACCGAGCCGTGGCATTACTTCCGCGAGGCGGGGTACACGTACCAGCACGCCGGGGAGAACTTGGCGCGGAACTTCACGGATGACGGGGCGGTGGTCCAGGCGTGGATGGAGAGTCCGACGCACCGAGACAACGTGCTGGGCGACTTCGAGGAGCAGGGGATCTGCTCGGTCGAGGGGGTGACGGTGCAGCACTTGGGGGTTGGGGCATGAGCCGGCCGATCAAGTTTGACTACATCTTGGCCAAGTACGAGGCAGGTGGTCGGGGTACGAAGCGTCTCACGTTTGACTACCTCGATCTATTCAACGGCACAGTAAAGCGCGCGCTAGACGCGCAAGCCCAGGACGGATATGCGGTAGTCGCAAAGCGTCAGAACACAGGCCTCAAAGACCGCAACGGCGCGGACATATTCGAGGGCGACCTTCTGGGCGGCGTATACGAGAGCCTTCAAGTGAAGTGGTGTTATAACCAAGGCGGCTTTGAGCTTCATTTCCTCAAGGTGGACCGTTCCCGCTCTGGTGGACACCCGGA
>NZ_JAALDN010000117.1 GCF_014144855.1 Dietzia maris
GCCGCTAGCGCGGGCGGCACCCTCGCGGGCGTCACCCGCGCGCGGCACCCGCGGCTAGTCCGAGATCGCCTCGAGCGGGTCGGTCTTGGCGGCCCGGTGCGCGGGCCACAACGACGCGAGGACCCCGACGACCGCCGAGGCCGCCAGCACGACGCCGATGCTGCCCCACGGGATCGTCGTCTCCGTCAGTCCGCTGTCCGCGAGCACGGTGACGAACGCCCAGCCGAGGTAGACGCCCACCGCCGCGCCGATCAACGCGCCGAACACGGCGATCTGCGTGGACTCGAGGTTGATCGTGCGGCGGACCTGCGAGCGCTGCATGCCCACCGCGCGGAGCATCCCGATCTCGGTGCGACGCTCGATCACCGACAGGGCGAGGGTGTTGACGATGCCCAGGACCGCGATGACCAGGGCCAGCCCCAGCAGCGCGTAGATGATCGTCAACAGCTGGTCGATCCCGCCGGTCTGGGTGTCGATGTACTGCTGCTTGCTCTGGACCATCGCGATCGGGATGTCGGTGAGCTCGTCGGTCACCGCCGCGAGGACCTCGTCCTCGCTCACCCCGTCATCCGCCGCGACGAGCACGTTGAAGGTCGACCGCAGGTTCTCCGGCACCAGGCGTTCGTAGACGTCCATCCCGGTGTAGAACTGCCCGAGGATCTGGGAGTCCTCGTAGATCCCGGTGACCCGGAGGGTGCTCTCACTGCCGTCGGGCGCGACGAGCGGCACGGAGGCGCCCATCGTCCACCCCTTGTCCCTGGCGACGGTCCGGGACACGACGAGCGAGTCGGGGCCGGGGTCGAGCGAACCGTCGACCACGGTGGCGTCGATCATCTCGCCGACGGGCCCGCCGGCGGCGGACAGCGCCTGCGGTTCCCCGGCGAGCTCGGCGAACGCGAACGCCAGCCAGGCCACGTCACCGACCTCGTCGACGTCGGCGATCTGCTGCTCGATGCCGCCGGGCAGCGGGGTCGGCGGGCCCTGGGACGCCACGCCCTGGACCACGACGTCGGCGTTGATGTCCTGGTCGATGACGCCGCTGACGCTCTCCTTCGTGGTGGCGCCGAGGGTTCCGAACGCCGCCACCAGGGTCAGTCCCAGCGTGAGCGCGAACGCGGTCGCGGCGGTCCGGCGGGTGTTGCGTCCGGCGTTGGTGGCGGCGAGCTTGCCGACCGCGCCGAACGGTGCGCCGATCACCCTGCCGATGCCACCGGCGATCGGTTTGGCGAGCGCGGGCATCACCAAGAAACTGCCGATGATCAGCGCGGCCGCACCCACACCGACCGTGATCGCACCGTCCCGCGTCGTCTCCTGCCAGGTACCTATCACCGCGAGCATGAGGCCACTCACCACGGCGAACAGGCCGACGGAGGTGCGCCATCCGCCGCCGGCCTCGGTGGTGGCCGAGCCGACTCGCATGCCCTGTACCGGGGCGACGCGTCCGGCGCGTCGGGCGGGCGCCCAGGCGGAGAAGACGGTGACGACGAAGCCCAGCACGAGCGGCGTGATGACCGACATCGGGGTGAGCGAGAGGGCGCCGGACGGGATGCCCAGGTCGAAGGCCTCGAGCGCCACGAAGATCAGCTGGGCCAGGCCGAAGCCCACCACCACGCCGATCCCGGAGCCGACGAGCCCGGTGACGGCGGCCTCCGCCATCACCGACCGGGTGAGCTGCCCGCGGGAGGCGCCGATCGCGCGCAGCAGGGCGAGCTCCCGCAGCCGCTGGGCGACGAGCATGGAGAAGGTGTTGTAGATGATGAACGTGCCGACCAGCAGCGCGATCAGCCCGAACGCGACGAAGAAGTAGTTGATGAAGTCGAGGACGGTCGACAGCTGCTCGGACAGTCGCTCCTTGATCTCCTCGCCGGTCCGGACCTCGTAGTCGGGGAACTCGGCCGCGATGGTGTCGCGGACCTCCTCCTGACTCACGCCCGGTTCCGCGCGGACGGAGACGTTGGAGGCGTTCTCGCCGTCGGTGAACAGGGCGCGGGCGCGTTCCTCCGAGAACCCGACGCCCACGTACCCGCCGATGTCGGTCTCGTTGGCGTAGGCACCCACGACGGTCACGTCGAGGACGCCCTGCCCGGTGGTGTAGACCTCGGCGGTGTCGCCGACGGCGAGGCCGGCGGCGGTGAGCACGGTCTCGGGGAGGACGACCTCGTCGTCGGCGGCGGGGGCGCGGCCGTCGGTGATCCAGCTGCTCTCGCCGACCGCGTCGTCGGGATCGATCCAGGCCAGCCCCTCGGACGGCGCGCCGCCGGACTGGTACGGGGTGCCGTCGGCGTTGAACAGCACCACGGTGCCGGACACGCCGGGCATGGCCGCCTCGACGCCCGGCAGCTCGAGCACCTGCTCGGCCACCTCGAACGGCACACCGGCCCCGCGGGGGTCCTCGGGTTCGATCATCGCGGCGAGGTCCGCGGTGCCCTGGTCGAGCAGCCCGTCGAAGGTGCTCTTGAGGGTGGACGTGAAGACCAGCGAGCCGGTGACGAACGCGGTGCCCAGGACCACCGCCAGCACGGACAGCACCAGGCGGAGTTTGTGGGCGGCGATGTTGCGCAGCGACACGCGCAGCATCGGGCGCGTGTGGCGCGGGGCGTGGGCGGACTCGTGTCGCCCCCCGCCGGCGGGTCCGGCGTGCCCGGAGGAGTGCCTGGCCGCCATCACCGCTCCTCGAGGGCGCCCATGGCCGCCAGGATCTCGTCGGCGGTGGGGTGGGCGAGCTCGCGGACGACCCGGCCGTCGGCGAGCAGCAGGACGCGGTCGGCGTAGGTGGCGGCGCGCGGGTCGTGGGTGACGATCACGACAGTCTGACCGAAGTCGTCTGCGGCGCTGCGCAGGATGGCCAGGACCTCGGCCGAGGAGGTGGAGTCGAGGTTGCCGGTGGGCTCGTCACCGAACAGGATGTCCGGGCGTCCGACCAGGGCGCGGGCGCACGCCACGCGCTGCTGCTGGCCGCCGGACAGTTCGGACGGCCGGTGCGAGAGCCGGTCGGCGATCCCCAGCCGGCCGATCACCTCGTCGAACCAGGCCCGGTCGATGCCGTGGCCGGCGATGTCCTGGGGCAGGGTGATGTTCTCCTCGGCCGTCAGGGTCGGGACGAGGTTGAAGGACTGGAACACGAATCCGATGCGGTCGCGTCGCAGCGCCGTCAATTCCTTGTCCGCCAGCCCCACGATCTCGGTATCGCCGATCCGCACCGACCCGGAGGTCGGCCGGTCCAGTCCCGCCATGCAGTGCATGAGGGTCGACTTGCCCGAGCCGGAGGGGCCCATGATCGCCGTGAACCGTCCGCGTTCGAAGGTCGCGCTGACGTGGTCGAGTGCACGGACCTCGGTCTCGCCCTCCCCGTAGGTCATGACGAGGTCGGTGGCGACGGCGGCCGCGGAGTGCGGCTCGCCGTCGTGTTGGTGGGTCTCGGCCTGGGTGGTCATGTGCTCCCTCGGATCATGGTGGTCGATCTAAAGCTTGCAGGAATTCGGAGCGGAAGCCGATGGGGGATTGCCCGGGTGTCCACCCTGATCCTGCTCACGGGTCCAGGCGTCGAGGGTCCGCCGGGTGGCGAACTCGCGATTCTCACCGGAGACGGGGTCGGTGAAGGCGATCGACTCGGCCAGCAACTGCAGTGGTGTCGAGAAGTCGCCGGGGGCAACGTCGAGCACACGGGGGTAGAGGTCGTCGCCGAGTATCGGGGTCCCGAGGGCGTTCATGTGCACGCGCAGCTGGTGGGTGCGGCCGGTGGTGGGTTCCAGCCGGTAGAGCCCGATCCGCCCGGCCCCGTCCCCCCGGGTGCCCAGGAGGGTGATGCGGGTGTGGGCGTCGGGCTCGCCGTCGACCTCGGCCGCCTGCAGGACGCCGCGGGTCTTGACGATCCGGCTGGACCGCTGCCGTTCGGCGGGAACCCCGTCGGGGGCGGTCGCGACCGCCAGGTAGGTCTTGGTGACCCGGCGGGCGGCGAAGAGTTCCTGGTAGGCGCCGCGGTGCACGGGATCGACGGTGAAGACCAGGACGCCGGCGGTGAGCCGGTCGAGGCGGTGGGCGGGCGCGAGGTCGTCCAGCGCGAGATCGCGCCGGAGCCGGACGAGTGCGGTCTCGGTGACGTGCCCCGCGCGGGGGGTCGTGGCGAGGTAGTGGGGTTTGTCGACGACGACGAGGCGGTCGTCCGCGTGCAGGACCTCGACCTCAAACGGGACCGGGATCTCCGGCTCCGGCGTCCGGTACATCCACACATCCATCCCCCGGTGCCGCCGGGTGGCGGCGGTGACCGGTGCCCCGTCGGCGGTGACGACCTGCCCCGCCTCGAGGGCCACGGTGAGCTCGGCGAGCCGGTCGGGGAAGCGTCGGCGCAGCTCCTCGGGGATGCTGCGGGGCCCCTGTCCGGGGTCGGCCAGCCGGATCCGGACCGGGTCGACACCGTTCCGCAGCGGGAGGGGCCGCCCACGGCGTCTCGAACTGGACACGTCCACGAGCCTAGTCGGTGGGCTACACTCACTCGAGCACCATCTGTCCCTCGCACCACTCTGAACACTCGGGAGCGCCCATGATCGACGTCGTCGTCGACTTCTTCCTCTTCGGCCCGGGCCGCGTCGTCCTCCCGGCGTTCCAGGGGAGTTTCAACATGGCCTACCCGGCCAACGCCCCGTTTCCGGACCAGCTCTAGACGGCCCACTCCCAAACCGCGATCCGGTGTCGTATCCCGGCGGTAGGGTCGGGGTCATGGCTTCCCTCGAGAACACCGTTGTCGTCGGCGTCGACGGCTCCGCCGCCTCCACCGGTGCGGTCGCGTACGCCGCCAACACCGCCGCCACCCGCCGCGTCCCGCTGCTCCTCGTGACCAGCTACACGATGCCGGCCGCGATGTTCGCCGAGGGGATGATCCCTCCGCAGCCCGTCTACGACGAGCTGGAGCGGGAGTGCACGCCCATCATCGAGAAGGCCCGTGAGACCGCGGCCAAGGTGGCGCCCGGCATCGAGGTGTCGCACGCGATCGTCGAGGGCAACCCCGCGCAGGTGCTCATCGACTACTCGCGCAAGGCCAAGCTCATCGTCCTGGGTTCCCGCGGCCTGGGCGGGATCAAGGGCATGGTGCTCGGCTCGGTGTCGGCGGCGGTGGCCAGCCACGCGTTCTGCCCGGTCGTGGTGACCCGGGAGGACACGGACGACCTGAACCGCAGCGGCCCGGTCGTCGTGGGGATCGACGGCTCCGAGGTCAGCGCCAAGGCCACCGAGTGGGCGTTCGCCGAGGCCTCCGCGCGGTCCGCCCCCCTCGTCGCCGTGCACACCTGGATGGATCCGCAGGTGCAGGCCGCGGCGGCCGGCATCTCCCTCACAGAGGATGACTGGAAGGAACTCGAAGAGCAGCAGCTCCAGACGCTGTCGGAGCGGCTGGCGGGATTCTCGGACCGGTACCCCGACGTCGAGGTGCAGCGGTTCGTCACGCGCGATCGCGCGGTCCGGGCACTCGTCGAGCAGGCCGAGAACGCCCAGCTCGTCGTCGTCGGCTCCCACGGGCGGGGCGGGTTCACGGGCATGGTCCTCGGCTCCACCTCCCGGGCGCTCCTGCAGGCGGCCCCGTGCCCGGTGATGGTCGTCCGCCCGGAATCGCACTCATGAGCAGCGAGGACAACGTTCAGGTTCGGCGTGACACCGCCGCCGGGCGATTCGAGATCCTCGTGGACGACGTGGTGGCGGGTTTCGCCGACTATTCCGACGGCACGGACGGCGTCCGGGAGTTCCCCCACACGGTGGTCGCGTCCGAATTCGGTGGGCGCGGTCTCGCCGGGACGCTGGTCGGTGAGGCGCTGCAGGTGACCCGGGAGGAGGGACTGCGGGTGCGTCCGTCGTGTTCGTTCGTCGCGGGATACATCCAGAAGCACCCGGAGTCCGCGGAGATCGCCTGAGGCCGCGGGCGGGTGGCCCGGCGGACACGGACCGGTAACGAGTGAGCGACGTTTAACGCCACCGTGCGCCCTACCGGAAGCTTTCGTGTCGGTGTCGTGTTCTCCTGAGAGAGCGGCCCGTTCCGGGCCGAGTACGACTCTCGGGAAAGGACAACCACAATGTTGTGGAGCATCATCTCCTGGATCATCGTCGGTGGCCTCGCTGGCTGGATCGCCTCCATGATCATGGGCAAGAACGCACAGATGGGCCTCGTCGCCAACGTTCTCGCCGGCGTGATCGGCGCCTTCATCGTCGGCCTCCTCGTCTCGCTCGTCACCGGTGGCGGTGGCATGCCGGAGGCATTCTCCATCTGGGGCTTCGTCGCGGCGATCATCGGCGCGATCCTCGTCATCTTCATCGTCTCCGCCGTCAAGGGGCGCGGACGCACCAGGGTCTGACCCGGGCGCGAGACGCCAGAGACACCGCAGCAACCAGACGGCCCGGCCCCGACGAGGGCCGGGCCGTTCGTGTACACCATCCCGAGTAGAAGGAGCCCGTCATGGGACTGTTCGACAAGGCCAAGGACCTCGCCCGCAAGAACCCGGGCAAGGTGGAGTCGGCGCTTGAGAAGGCGGGCGACGCGTTCGACAAGCGCACCGGCGGCAAGCACGCCCAGCACGTCGACACCGCCCAGCAGAAGGCCGGCGAGTTCCTCACCGGACGCACCGCGGACGCGCCCGAGGTCCCGGACGCCCCGGACGGCACGCCGACCCCGGACCCGGATCCGTCGCAGCACAGCCGCCCGCCGGCCGACGGCCGACCCCCGGCCTGACCGTCATCGACCGCACCGTCAGGCGATGGGGCCGGTGTCCGCCGCGCGCGGCACCGGCCCCGTGGTGTCGGCGGTCACTGCCGATAGTGTGTACCCCGTGACGAGCACACGGTCGACCAAGCCCGGGCCGCGGGAGCGGCTCCTGGCGACGGCGACCCGTCTGTTCTCCACCGACGGGATCCGTGCGGTCGGGATCGACCGGATCCTGCGGGAGGCCGGGGTGGCCAAGGCCAGCCTGTACAACACCTACGGGTCCAAGGACGAGCTCGTCGTGGCCTACCTGCGGTCGGTCGCCGAACGGGACCGTGACCTGTGGCGGCGCCGCGCCGACGTCGCCCCGGATGCCCGGGGCCGCATCCTGGCGCTGTTCGACATCGTCCGCGAACAGGTCGAGCCCGCCATGCCCGGGTCCTGCCACCTCGCGGCGGCGATCGAGTTCCCCAGCCCGGCGACGGACGGCGAGCGCGCGATCCGCGCCGCCGTGGCCGATCAGCGGCAGTGGGTCGCCGAGACCCTGCGCTCCGAGCTCGCCGGCATGGGCCTCGAGGACCCGGACAACATCACCGACCTGGCCGACCGGTTGGCGCTCCTCCACGACGGCTCGGTGACCGCCGCGATGCTCGGTGAGGTCCGGACCACCGCGATGACCGCCCGCAGCATGGCCGAGCTCATCCTGGGGATGGTCACCGACCCGACGTGATCCCCACTGCACTTGATCCCCACTGAGCGATGGGTCAGCCGGCCACCCGCGGTGCGGTGAGCTCGGCAATCCGCTGGGCCGTCGTCGGGTCGTCCTGCGTGGACTGCACGGCCAGCACCCGGGCGTCGCGGGACAGGACCACCAGCGCACCGCCCAGGCCCACCGTACGGCCACCGCTCCAGCCTCCCTCCGCCTGTGAGGGTTCGGCCTCGTCGGAGGGCGCCGACTCCTCCACCAGCTCCGCCGCCCGCTCCGGGGACGCGACCGAATACACGGTGGTCGTGAGCTGCACCTCGCCGTCTGAGTCGTAGAAGAAGCAGGCCGCAGGCTCCACGCCGTCGTCGATCCGCACGTCGGTGACCGGCTGGCCGCTGAGTCGTGTGACCTCGTCGGCGGACAGGTACGGGCACTCGGCATCCGCGACCGGTTCGACCGGCGGCAGTTCCGGCTCGGTCGTCTCGGGAGGGGCGGTCCGGATGGTGCCCATCTCCGGGGCCGGCTCGGAGCCGCCGCACCCGGCGAGGGCACCGAGCAGGACCGCGGACACCGCGACGAGGGCTGGGGAGGCGGGTTTGCGCATACCGCCAGGATAGATGCCGGGTCGGTCAGTACTGTTGACCGTGGCGGTGCGGCTGACCGCCGACACGGCGACGGCACCGGGAGGTGGCAGATGGGCGACTCCACGAGCATCGCTGCGGGCGCCGACCGCGCGGAGGACCGCCGCCGCGACCTGCGCGGTGCGATCTCCGCCGCCGCGGTCGATCTGGTGATCGAGCGGGGACTCGACGCGGTGACGGTCGACGAGATCGCCCGAGCCGCCAACGTGTCGCGGCGGACGTTCTTCAACTACTTCCCGTCCAAGGCCGCCGCGTGCATCCCCGACACGCCCCCCGCCGGTCGTGACGCGGTGAGGGAGTTCCTCACCGACCGCAGCGTGTCCACCATGACCGCCCTTTCACGGCTCATGTGGCACCAGGTGTCCAACGCACGGCGACAGAGCCGGGCCTTCGACCGATTCCACGACATGTGGCGCAGGGAGGCGAGCGTCCGGACCCAGGTCTACGAGATCCTGGCGTGCAACGAGAAGGAGCTGGCGGCCCTGGTGGCGCGCCGGGAGGGGCGGGAACCGGACTCGGTGGAGGCCGCGACGGTGGCGGCCGCGTCGATCGCGATCCTCCGCATCGCCGTAGAACGGTGGCGCACCGACGAGCCGGGTTCCCTGCTCGAGTACCGCATCCGGGAATCGTTCGATGCGATCCGAGGCTCGGTGACCGAGCCGACCGACGTCGCCAGAGGCCCGGCTGCCCCCGACGGCGCCGTGCCTGGTTAGAAAGCGCCGCCGAGCGTCCGGACCAGGCGGTCGCCCATGCGTTGGTAGGCGCGCGCCTCGCGGCCCGCGGCACCGGGCAGCACCGAGAAGGTGCGCGGCCGCCACACCGTCCGGACGGTGACGGTGACCTCGTCCGTCCCGGGGTGCAGGTCGATGTGGCAGCGGTGCTCGGCCACCGCGGTGTTGCCCTCGAGGGTGCCGACGACGACGCCCTGCCGGAGCGACTCGTCGATCAGGTCGACAAGTCGGCAGGGGCCACGCATCGGCCCGTCGAGCACGACGAGGTCCGATGCCAGGGGCGGATCCGCCGGGGCCGTCCTGATCCCCGCACGGGCGTGGGCGGCCAGACTCAGCAGATCGTCCGCGGCCCCGTCGAACAGGGCGACGCCCTCGCCGAGCACGGCGTGGGCGATGACCTCCCTCCACCCCCCGGGAGGTCTCCCGTGTTCGTGCAGGTCCGAACGCCGGTAGCCGAGTGCGGGCCCCGGCAGCGGCTGCGCGTCCCGCCCGCGTCTCGCTTCCACACCCGGCAGTGTCGCCGAGCGAGATGAGCGGGCCGCGCACGCGCGGTGAACGCCGGACGTCGGGGCCATGGCCGTGGGGCCGACCCGTAGGATCGGGCCATGCGATCGCAGCGACCCCGTCCGGCGCGCGGACGCCGTCTCGCCGGAGGGTTCGTCGCCCTGGCGGCCACGGTGACTGTCGCCGGATGCACTGCCACCGGCCCCGGTTCGGGTGACGCGGGCCCGCCGAGACTCACCCCGAATCCCCGGCACGACGTCGCCGCCGAGATGGTCGAGGGTCGGCCCGCGCCCGAGGAACGACTCAACGCCTGCGAGCTCCTCGACCTGACCACCGAGGAGATCATCGACCTCACCGGTGCCGACATGCCGGAGGTCGCCCCGACCGGTTCCGGCGACCTGGGGCTGCTGTGCACCTACGGCGGCCCGGGGTCACCCGAGAGGTACGAAGCCGGACTGGCGGGCACCAGCACGACCGACGCCGACGCGACGGGCACCGACGCCGCTACCGACGCCGCCGAGGTCCCGGATACGGGATCGGCGGACACGGAAGGTGCGGAGACCACGGCTGCGGGGGCCACGACCGACGCGTCGATGACGACCTCGGCGACCACGGCGACGACCACCCCGCCGGCCTTCGATCCGGACGTCGTCCCCGACACCGTTGCCGCCGGGGTCGTCACGCCCCGCGACGATGCCCAGGCCGCGCTCGCGGGTCAGGCCACACTGCTGGGCGCCAGGTACGCCTGCTCGGAGATCCGCGGACCGGGTGCCGCGGAGGCCGGCCTGACGGCCCCGGGCGA
>NZ_JAALDN010000118.1 GCF_014144855.1 Dietzia maris
AAGCCGGTGGGCCGGGGGCAGCGCAGACGCTGACCGGGCGGGTCTCAGCCGCATGCGGCGCCGTCGATCTCAGCCGCGTGCGGCGCCGACCATCCCGCGGGCGAACTCGAGGTGGCGGGCGACGACGTCGTCGGCCGACAGCGGCCCGTCGGGCCGGTACCAGGACGCGATCGACACGCACAGTGAGGCGATGGCGCGGGCCGCGTCCTCGGGGTGGGCGCAGCTGAACTCCCCGGAGTCGACACCGGCACGGATCGCGTCCTCGAGCATCTGCTGTTGGGCATCGCGCTGCGCGATGTGACGGGCGCGCACGTCCGGGTCCATGCTGCGCATCTCGGTGGACGCCACGAACGCGTGGTCACGCCGCGCCATGTGAAAGCGGGCGAGACACTCCACCACGTTCTCGAACCTGGTGACGATGCGGTCGCCGGCGTCATCGGCCGCGGCCTGGGTGTGCGTGAGCATCTCCGCCATGGCCTGGTCCACCACCGCTGCGAGGATGGCCTGCTTCGATCGGTAGTGGTGGTAGAGACCCGGAACGGACAGCCCGGCGGCCTCGGCGATCGACCGGATCGAGGCACCGTGATACCCGTGCCGGGCGAAGACCTCCAGGGCCGCGCGGAGCGGAGGGGAGAGCTCGTCGGTGCCGAACTCGCGCCACTGCGCCACTGTCGCGGTCTCACTCATCGTCACAACACTAGCCACCCTTCGCTTGACACCGGTTGTGGTGTGGGTAACACTATGGCACACCGAGCGATCGATCGGTCGGTGAACAGCACAACAATCGTGAACGAGAGGAGCGAGGATGAGCCAGGAAGACCCGCGGCCGTGGCGCACGCTGTACCGACCGGGGCTCGACGAGAGCCTCGTGGCACGGCGGTCGACGCTCGTGGACGCCTGGCGTGAGCGTGTCGACTCCTCGCCGGACAGGGCCGCCGTCGCGTACTTCGACACCACGCTGTCGGCTCGCGAGGTCGACGCCATGGCGGAGGCGCTCGCCACCGCCCTCCAGGTCCGCGGGGTGGCGCCCGGTGACCGCGTCGGCATCCACCTGCAGAACATCCCGCAGTACGCGCTGGCGATGCTGGCGCTGTGGAAGATCGGTGCCGCCGCCGTGGTGCTCAACCCGATGTACTTCGGCCGGGAACTCCGGCTGCCCGTCGAGGACTCCGGTGCGGTGGGGATCATCGCCACCGACCGGGACGCGTCCGCGATCCGCGACGCCGTCAGCGGTACGGAGGTCGCGTGGGTCCTCAGCACCAGCGAGCGGGACCTACAGACCCGGAACGACCCCCGCGCGTTCGGCGACGACCAGCAGGTCGAGCCCTCGCCGGACGGTGACCTGGTCTCCCTGATCCGCGAGTTCGAGGGACGCACGCCGGAGCCGGTCGAGGTCGCTCCCGACGACCTCGCGCTGCTCACCTACACCTCGGGCACCACCGGTCCGCCCAAGGGGGCGATGAACTCGCATGCCAACGTCATCGCGGTCGCGCGGAGCTTCGCCGACTTCGTGGGTCTCGTCCCGGGTGACGTGGTGCTGGCGATCGCCCCGCTGTTCCACATCACCGGCGCCGTCATCAACGCCACGCTCGCGCTGGTCACCGACTCCACCCTCGTCTTCGCCGGACGTTTCCGGCCCGGCGTCATGCTGGACGCGTTCCGCGAACACGGGGTCACCTTCACCATCGGTTCCATCACCGCGTACAACGCGCTCATGCGCCTCGACGAGGCGGGGCCGGAGCACTTCGCGTCGGTCAAGACCCTGTACAGCGGGGGCGCGCCCATCCCGCCCTCGACGGTCGAGCGCTTCGCGGAGCGGTTCGGCCACTACATCCACAACGGATACGGCATGACCGAGACGACCTCCGGGGTCATCGCGGTGCCGCCCGGGCTGCGGGCGCCGGTCGACGAGACCAGCGGCACCCTGTCCATCGGCGTGCCGCTGCCGGGGATCGGCGCCGAGGTCGTCGGCGTCGACGACCAGCCGGTCGCCCCGGGCGAGCAGGGCGAGCTCGTCCTGTCGGGTCCGCAGATCGTGTCCGGCTACTGGCGCAACGAGGCCGCCACGGCGTCGACCATGCCCGGCGGTCGGCTGCACACCGGCGATGTCGCCGTCATGGACGCCGACGGCTGGGTGTACCTCGTGGACCGCCTCAAGGACCAGATCAACGCCTCCGGTTACAAGGTCTGGCCGCGGGAGGTCGAGGACGCCCTGTACGAGCACGACGCGGTGTTCGAGGCCGCCGTCGTCGGTCTGCCGGACGAGTACCGCGGCGAGAAGGTCGTCGCGTTCGTCTCGCTCAAGGCCGGGCGGACGGCGACCGAGGACGAGCTGATCGCGTTCGCCTCGGATCGGCTCGCCGCCTACAAGCGGCCGGGCGAGATCCACGTCGTCGGCGAGCTCCCCAAGACCCAGACCGGAAAGATCCGCCGTCGCGAACTCCGCGACGAGCACACCCCCTCCCACTCCACTACTCCCACCGAAGGGAACTGACATGGCCGAGGCCACCATCGACCCCGACGACCGCGGTGGTGCCGGCGCCACCGCCGCCACCGCCGTCCCGCACCAGTCCGACAAGCAGAATCGCGGCAACGTCCGCTCGCTGGCCGCCAGCACCACCGGGCAGCTGTTCGAGTGGTACGAGTGGACCGCCTACGCGGTCTTCGCCCCGTACATCGCCGCGGTGATGTTCAACAACGAGAACCCTGTCTCGGCGCTGCTGGCCACGTTCGCCGTCTTCGCGGTCGGGTTCCTCATGCGCCCGCTGGGCGGGATCGTTTTCGGCCGGATCGCGGACGTACGCGGACGCAAGTTCGTCCTCATCACCACCATGCTCATGATGGCCGGCGCCAGCCTGCTCATCGGCCTGCTCCCGAGCTATGAGACGCTCGGGATCTTCGCCTCGGCGCTGCTGCTCCTGTGCCGCATGATCCAGGGCTTCGCCCACGGTGGCGAGTCGGCCACCGCCTACAGCTACGTCGCCGAGATCGCACCGCCGCACCGTCGCGGCATGTGGGGCAGCCTCGTGTTCGTCGCCATCATGGGCGGCACCGTGATCGCCTACGGCATCGGCGGCGGCATCACCGCCATGCTCTCCGAGTCCGCCGTCGGCGAGTGGGGCTGGCGCGTGCCGTTCCTGCTCGGCGCCGTGTTCGCCCTGTTCGTGCTCTACCTGCGGTCCGGCATGGAGGAGTCCGACGTCTTCGACAAGGCCGCCGCGGCCGCCGCCGCCGATCCGACCTCCCCCGTCGCCACGTTCTCGCGGCGCAAGCTCGCCGGCGCCATCGCGCTGGTCGTGGCCATGGTCTCCGGCATCACCGTCGCGCACTACACCTGGAGCTCGTACGCCTCGACGTTCGCGATCACGCAGCGTGGCATGGACTCCGAGGCCGCCTTCTGGGCGATCTTCGGCAGCCAGCTCATCGCCCTGTGCACGCTCCCGCTGTGGGGTCTGCTCTCGGACCACATCGGCCGCCGCCCGGTCATCTTCATCTTCGCCATCGGCACGATCATCACCACGCCGATGCTCATGGGGATGATCGACGACCGTCCGTGGACGCTGTTCCTCGCCTCGCTCATCGCCATGACCCTGGTCGCCGCCGCCGGGTCGATCCTGTCCTCGTTCATGTCCGAGGCGTTCCCCACCAAGATGCGTACCGCGGGCATCGGGTTCGCGTACTCCCTGTCGGTGGCGGTCTTCGGCGGCAGTGCGCCGTACCTCAACGCCCAGTTCATCCAGTGGGACCTGTACTGGATGATCAGCGCCTACATCATCGCCCTGTGCGTGGCGACGATGGTCGCGACCGCCTTCATGAAGGAGACCCGGGGTCACGACCTGCACCGTGTCGGCCACAACTGAGCGTCGGCCATAACTGATCCACCCGAACCGCCCGCCCGGTCGCCCATCAACCGCGAGGATCCACGCCATGACCCCTTCATCGTCCGAGTCCACGGGACTGTCCGTCGACCAGTTGCTCCGCCCCGACGTCGTGGGGCCGAAGATCGCCGAGGCCACCGGTGACCAGGACTGGGCGGACTTCGACGCCGACCTCATCGCCGGCGGCAAGTCCAACCTCACGTTCACGCTCCGCTCCGACGCGGGGGAGTTGATCCTGCGGCGGCCGCCGACGGGCGAGCTCCTGCCCAGCGCGCACGACATGGGCCGCGAGGCGCGGATCCAGCTCGGGTTGGCGGACACGGACGTGCCGGTCGCGAAGGTGGTGCTCAACGAGACCACCGGTGAGGACCTGGGGGTGCCGTACTACGTGATGGAGAAGGTGGTCGGCCACGTCATCCGTGACGCGCTGCCGGCGGGCTTCGCCGAATCCGACGACGACAAGGCGGCCATGGCCGACGCCCAGATCGACGCGATGGTCGCGCTCCACGCGGTGGACCAGAACGCGGTGGGCCTGGGGGATCTCGGTCGCCCGGACGGCTATCTGGAGCGGCAGCTGCGACGCTGGCTCGGGCAATCCGAGAAGGCGTCCGACTCCGTTCGAGCCGACCGGCTGCCCGACCTGGCCGCGCGTCTCGGCGAGAGCATGCCCACCTCGCCGTCGTCGCGGATCATCCACGGTGACTACCGCCTCGACAACTACGTGGTCGACCCCGACGACCCGGGCCGCATCAAGGCGATCCTCGACTGGGAGCTGTCCACCCTCGGCGATCCGGTCGCCGACCTCGCGCAGACGGTTCTGTACTGGGGCGACCCGAACGGGCCGACGGTGCCGCTCATCCCCAGCATCACCACCGAGCCGGGCTGGCCCGGACCGCAGCGGTTGCTCGACCGGTACTGCGCGGCCACCGGCACCGATCCGTCCCACATGCCGTGGTACCTGGCGTTCGCCACGTTCAAGTTCGCGGCGATCGCCCAGGGCGTGGCGACGCGCTCCGAGGCCGGTGACATGGCCGGTCAGGACTTCGGTGACATCGGCCCGCAGATCCGCGAGCTGGTCGACCACGGCCACTCGATCCTCGACTCCAGGAAGGTGACCAACTGATGGCCGACTCCTCATCCGCAGCGCCCACCCCGGTCGATCCCCGGACGGGTCCGCAGGCCGCGCTGCCCGTGCTCGACCGCTTCCGGCTGGACGGCCGCGTCGTGGTGATCACGGGCTCGTCGTCGGGGCTCGGGGACGGCTTCGCGCGGGCCCTGTCCTCGGCAGGCGCCACGGTCGTGCTGGCCGCCCGACGCCGCGAGCGGCTCGACGCCCTCGCCGAGGAACTGCGTGCCGCCGGCGGCACCGCCTCGACCGTGGCGTGTGACGTCGCGGACCCCGAGGCGTGTGCGGCGATGGTCCGCGACACGATGGACACCCACGGACGCATCGACGTGCTGGTCAACAACGCCGGCATCGGGACCGCCGTGCCCGCGCTCAAGGAGACCCCCGAGCAGTTCCGCGGGGTGGTGGACGTCAACCTGAACGGCGCCTACTGGGCCGCCAAGGAGTGCGCGGCCGTCATGGAGCCGGGCGCGAGCATCGTCAACGTCGCGAGCGTCCTGGGCCTGACCGCCGGCTTCGCACCGCAGGCCGCCTACTCGGCGACCAAGGCGGCCGTGCTCGGACTGACCCGCGACCTCGCCGCGCAGTGGGGCAGCCGCCGCGGTATCCGCGTCAACGCGCTGGCCCCCGGGTACTTCGCCTCCGAGATGACCGACGAGATCCCGGAGAAGATGCTCGCGGACATCACCGGCAGCACGATCTTCGGCCGACTGGGGCTCCAGCCCGAGCTCGACTCCGCGCTGCTTTTCCTCGCCTCCGACGCATCATCGTTCATCACCGGGACCACGCTCGTGGTCGACGGTGGGATGACTATGCATTGAACCGACTCAGCACTGAACCAACTCAGCACTGACGCAGGCACCACTTCACTCATCCCGCCCGCGGCGGGCCGCCGCGGCACGCTTCTACAGGAGTAATGACATGGAATTCGCTCACAGTCAGCGCAGCATCGAGCTGCAGGAGAACATGTGGGAGTTCATGCGGGAGCACGTCTTCCCCGCCGAGCCCGTCTGGGCCGAGTACCTGCGTGAGCACGGGGACAACGCCTACCCGCCGGTCATGGAGGACCTCAAGGCAGAGGCCCGGCGCCGTGGACTGTGGAACCTCTTCCTGCCCGAGTGGTCCGGGATCTCCAACCTCGAGTTCGCCGCCGTCTCGGAGATCACGGGCTGGTCGCCCGTCATCGCCCCGGAGGCGATCAACTCGCAGGCCCCGGACACCGGGAACATGGAGACCTTCCACCTGTTCGGCACCGACGAGCAGAAGGCCAGGTACCTCGAGCCGCTCAAGGAGGGCAGGATCCGCTCGGCGTACGCCATGACCGAGCCCGACGTCGCCTCCTCGGATGCCACTAACATCCAGACCGTCATCCGGCGCGAGGGCGACGAGTACGTGATCAACGGTCGCAAGTGGTGGATCACCGGCATCGCCGACTCCCGCTGCGAGATCCTCATCGTCATGGGCAAGACCGACGAGTCCGCCGAGACCCACCGGCAGCAGTCGATGGTCCTCGTGCCCCGGGACACCCCGGGCCTGACCATCGAGCGCAACCTGCCGCTGTTCGGGTACCAGGACCAGCACGGTCACTGTGAGATCGTGTTCTCCGACGTGCGGGTGCCCGTGTCGAACCTCCTCGGCGAGGAGGGCGCCGGGTTCGCGATCGCCCAGGCCCGTCTCGGGCCGGGCCGCATCCACCACGCGATGCGCGCCATCGGCATGGCCGAGCGGGCGCTGGCCCTGATGGTCGACCGCGCCAAGTCCCGGCACGCGTTCGGTGGGTCGCTGGCGAGCCAGGGCGTGGTGCAGGAGCACATCGCCAACTCGCGCATCGAGATCGACCAGGCGCGGCTGCAGGTGCAGCACTGCGCCTGGATGATCGACACCGTCGGCGCCAAGGAGGCGCGGTTCGAGATCTCCGCCATCAAGGTGATCGCCCCGCAGGTCGCCTGTGCCGTGATCGACCGGGCCATCGAGATCTTCGGCGGCGCCGGCGTCTCCGGCGACACCCCGCTGGCGTACTTCTACGCCTGGGCGCGCGCGCTGCGGATCGTCGACGGACCGGACGCCGTCCACCGTCGCACCATCGCGCGCGGAGAGCTGAAGAAGACCCCGCCGTACGTCGGATAAAACTAGGATGTCCCAGTAACGGTCGGTGCCGCCCGGCGCCGGAACCGCAGAGACAAGGAAGTGCAGAACATGGGTGCAGTAATCGTGGAGGCCGTGCGCAGCGCGGTGGGCAAGCGCAAGGGTGGACTGGCCGGGGTGCATCCCGCCGATCTGTCGGGAACCGTTCTCAAGGCGCTGGCCGAGCGCGCCGGGATCGACGGATCGATCGTCGAGGACGTCATCTGGGGTTGCGTCACCCAGGCCGGGGAGCAGGCCGGGGACATCGCCCGGACCGCCGCCCTGTCGGCGGGATGGCCGGAGACGGTCAACGGCGTGACGATCGACCGGCAGTGTGGCTCGTCGCAGCAGGCGCTGAGTTTCGCGGTGGCCGTGGTGGAGGCAGGCTTCCACGACGTGGTGGTGGCCGGCGGCGTCGAGTCGATGACGCGGGTGCCGATGGGCTCGCACGTCTCCTCCGAGTCGTTCCCCTACGGTCAGGCGTTCCTCGACCGCTACGACGGCACGGCCCCCAACCAGGGCGTCGGTGCCGAGATGATCGCCGAGCGGTGGGGCTTCACGCGCACCCAGCTCGACGAGTTCGCCGTGGCGTCGCACGAGAAGGCCGCCGCCGCGCAGGACGCCGGGTTCTTCGCCGGGCACATCGTGCCGGCGACCACCCCGGACGGCGTCTTCGACACCGACCAGGGCATCCGCCGCGGCAGCACCGTCGAGGGGCTGGCCGGGCTCAAGACCCCGTTCAAGGAAGACGGCGTGATCCACGCCGGCAACGCCTCGCAGATCTCGGACGGCGCCGCGGCGATCCTCGTGATGAGCGAGGAGGCGGCCGCCAAGTACGGGTGCACACCGATCGCGCGGGTGCACACCGCCACGCTCGCCGGTGACGACCCGGTCATCATGCTCACCGCTCCGATCCCCGCCACCGCCAAGGCGCTGGCCAAGTCCGGACTGTCCATCGACGACATCGGCGTGTACGAGGTCAACGAGGCGTTCGCGTCCGTGCCGATGGCGTGGCTGGCCGAGACCGGGGCGGACCCGGCGAAGCTCAACCCGAACGGCGGCGCCATCGCCCTCGGGCACCCGCTCGGTGGCTCCGGCGCCCGGATCTTCGCCGACCTCGTCCATCACATGAAGAACGAGGGCATCAAGTACGGCCTGCAGACGATGTGTGAGGGCGGCGGCCAGGCCAACGCCACCATCATCGAACTGCTCTGATCCGAGCCCCCACCGGGCAGCCGCGCGAGCGGCTGCCATTGGAGACACAGCCGCTCCCGACGATGGCGTCTGGCGTGCGCAGATGCGCAGGCCGGCGTTCAGCGTCGGGGGCGGCTGT
This sequence comes from Dietzia maris, assembly GCF_014144855.1. Lineage (GTDB taxonomy): Bacteria > Actinomycetota > Actinomycetes > Mycobacteriales > Mycobacteriaceae > Dietzia > Dietzia kunjamensis. Next base: position 8,462 of record NZ_JAALDN010000118.1, read on the forward strand.
GTTGTGGGCGTACAGGCGCTCGTGCGGCTGCGGGCAGGGGCGCGCGCGGATGCCGCCGGGTGCGCGGGCGGCTCAGTCGCCGGGTGCG
>NZ_JAALDN010000119.1 GCF_014144855.1 Dietzia maris
CGGTGCGCCGTCGGGGGCCATGTCCAGGAGCAACCCGGCCGGGACCGCGGCGCGGACCGCCGGGAGCACGGCCACGCGCGGGGCGTGGGTGCGGATCGTCGCCCGGAGCTCGCCGAACCGCTCGCGGGTGATGAGGTCGCACTTGTTGACGACGACGAGGTCGGCCTCCGCCAGGTGCGCCGCGAGTCGCGGATGTCGCGTCATGGCGTCATCGAGGCCCTCGGCGTCGACGACCTGGACCATCCCCGCATGGCGCGCCACGTGCCGCGGCACGTCGTGGACCATCCGCGACAGGACGGGCGGCTCGGCCAGGCCACTGGCCTCGATGACCGCGAAATCCAGGCCCAGCTCGGGACCCGCGAGCCGGGTGAGGGTCTCGCCGAGCTCACCGGCGTCGACCTCGCAGCACACGCAGCCGTTGGCGAGCGAGACCATGGAGTCCACCCGCCCGGCGACGGCGGTGGCGTCCACGTCGATCTCGCCGAAGTCGTTGACGATCGCGGCGATGCGCAGCCCCGGTGTGCCGGACAGCAGGTGGTTGAGCAGCGTGGTCTTGCCGGCGCCCAGGTAGCCGGTCAAGACCAGGACGGGCAGGGGCTCGCCGGGGGCGCGGTGCGCGTCATCGCGCCCACCGCCCCCGGCGAGGTGCCCGTGCCTCAGTCCGTCGTTCAGCGACGCCACTCGGGCTTCCGCTTCTCCGCGAACGCGGACATGCCCTCGGTCTGGTCCTCCGTGGCGAACAGCGCGTAGAAGGCGTTCTGCTCGGCGAGCAGGCCCTCCTCGAGAGTGGTCTCGAAGGAGCGGTTGACCGCCTGCTTCGCGACGATGGCCGTGGTCTTGCTCATGGAGGCGATCGTGGTGGCGACCTTCATGGTCTCGTCGAGCAGCTCGGCCGCGGGGACGACGCGCGCGACCAGGCCGGAGCGCTCGGCCTCGTCGGCGTCCATCTGGCGGCCGGTCAGGCACAGGTCCATGGCCTTGGCCTTGCCCACCGCACGGGTGAGGCGCTGCGAACCGCCCATGCCGGGGATGACGCCGAGGGTGATCTCGGGCTGGCCGAACTTGGCGTTGTCGCCGGCGATGATCATGTCGCACATCATCGCCAGCTCGCAGCCGCCGCCCAGGGCGAAACCGGACACGGCGGCGATGATCGGCGTGCGCGCGGCGGTGAGGCGCTTCCAGTCGTGGAAGAACCGCTCGAGGTAGATGCCCGGGTAGTTCTTGTCCTTCATCTCCTTGATGTCGGCGCCGGCCGCGAAGGCCTTCTCCGACCCGGTGATGACGATGCACCCGACCCCGGGATCGCCGTCCAACGCCTCGACGGCCTCGACGACCTCCTTCTCCATGCCGCTGGACAGCGCGTTGAGCGCCTTGGGGCGGTTGAGCGTGATGGTCGCGACCCGGTCGGTCTGCTCGACCAGGATGTTCTCGAACTGCTTCTCCGTCACGGACATGCGTGTCTCCAGTCTGTCGTCGTCAGGTGCCTGTGCGCCATTACTTGGAAGTCCTTGTAATAGCTCCGGGGCCGATGCTAGCCGGTCACCGTGCGAGCGGCCCACCGTTCCACAGTCCCGACCGTACGGCCTCGTCGTGGGTGACGGTCGCCTCGCGCGCCTCGGGCACGAGCGGGGTGTACCGCACGAGCGATCCCCAGTCGCGGTCCCAGTCGTGTTCGAGGTAGGTCGGCACCGTCTCGCCCTCGAGCAGCAACTCGATGAACCCGATGGGGCCGCCGCCGTCCCACGCCTGCCACGTGTTGGTGGAGCTCACGGCCAGTCCCCGATCGGGCAGGACGCGGTACTCGGGCAGTTCGTGGACGCCGGCGTACTCGTCGAACGGGCGCAGGCACGGGGTGTGGAACGCGACCGCCCAGTCCGGCAGCACCGGCCTCGAGTCGCCGACCAGTTGCTGCATGGTGACCAGCTCCGGCATGCGCGGCGGGGTGAACGCGATCCACCGCGACGGGTCCGGGTCGAGGTCGCGCACGACCAACCGGATGGCCGAGGCGTCGGCGGGCAGGGTGTCCGTCGGTACGCGCAGGTTGCGCCAGGACGGAGCCGGCCCGATGTCGATCGGCAGGACCGAGCCCGCCACCTCGAACTCCCCGCCGCCGGTGGAATACTCGACGAGCACCGCGTCGGGAGCGAAGGACCCGGCCACGCCGATCGTGACGAGCGGGTCCTCCCTCTTCTGGCCGTTCTCCCCCTCCCCCTCGGGGAGCCGGTACCAGTTGGTGGTCGTCTCCGCGTTGAACTGCGCACCCGACTGGTGGCTGCCGAGGACCGGCACGCGGGCGGGGTCGAGTCCGAACGGCAGGACTGCGTGGCTGCCGTTGATGCCCTCCCCGATGCGCACGCCGCCCTCGGTGCCAGCGGTGGTCGACGTGGTGTCGGAGCCCTCGCCGGTGCCGGGGGTGTCGGTATCGGCCGCCTGCGTGGCGGTGAGGTCGGTCGGGATCCCGTCGGGGTCGAACACGACCGCCTCGCCGCCGGCCTCGAGTTGGTCCCGGGGCTCGCCGACGGGGGCGAGCAGGCCGGCGTTGGCGTCGGGCTCGGCGAGCACGACATCGGCGATGCCGCACGGCTCGCCGGAGAGCGCGCGGAGGTTCTGCAGACCCACCGAGTACGCGGGGTACTGGTTGCGGACCGCTGCGGCCATGGAGGCGACGATGACGACGACGACGAGGGCCGCGGCCAGCCCGAGTGGGGCGTGGGAGACCTCACGGGCGAACCGGAGCAGGGGTCCGCGGTCGCCACCGTCCCGCTCCTGCCCGGTGCGCGTCATGAACGGCTCCCGGTAGTGCAGGACCAGGGCGGCGAGGAGTGCCACGAGCATCAGCCCGAGGAACACGGAGTACAGGGTGATCCCGGCGATGGTCGGCTGGGTGCCGCCCCACGGGATGCCGTAGATGGAGATGTACCACCAGCCGTTGGTGGAGGTGAAACTCAGCGCCAGCACGAACAGGACACCGGCGAGGAAGAGCATGCGGTTGCGCAGTGACCTGGTCGCCGCCGGGAGGACCGCCATGGTCACCAGTGCCGCCAGCGCCGCGCCGATGGTGGCGAAGGCGCCGAAGTGGTGGGTCCACTTGGTGGGGTTGAGCGCCATGAACGCGATCGAGATGGCCGCCAATCCCACGATGCGGCGGGCGGGGCCCACGGACACCCCGGGGATCCGGCCCTTACGGAACAGGATCGCCGCGCAGGTGATGAGGGACAGGAGCATGGCGAGTACACCGAAACGGCGGGCCAGCGAGCCGTCCGGGGTGGGGTTCATCAGCCATTCGTAGCGCCACACCTCCTCGTACCAGCTGCCCGAGGGGCCGACATCCCCGAGCAGCGCCGACGACTGCAGCGTGGTGACCAGCGGCTGGTCGAGGAAGATCAGGTGCAGCACGCCCAGTCCGGCGGCCAGCAGCGGCGCGACGGTCGGTACCCAGCCGTCGCGCTTCGCGCGCCGGATGACGAGCAGCAGTAGTGGCCTGGACGCGGCGATGATGACCGCGATGCAGAACGTTCCCGTGGGCGCTGCGGACAGGGTGAGCCCACCGATGATGAACCCGGTCGCCGCGGGTAGCAGCCGTCCCGTCGCGAGTGCCCGCTCGAGCGAGACCCAGGTGGCCAGGACACCGAAGGCGATGATCGGTTCGGGCCGGAGGCCGTTGTTGTAGGTGAGCCAGAACGCGAGGAAGACCGCGGCGGTGCTCCACCGCACGGCCGCGGCGCGGCGGGCGGCGATGCCTAGCCTCGGGATGACCTCCCGGGACAGCAGGATCCACGAGGCGATGCCCAGCAGCAGCGCGGGCAGTCGGAGCCAGACGCTGCCCAGCGAGATGGCGCTCATCGCTGTGTAGAGGTAGTACGGCATGCCGAACGGCGCGTACGGGGCCCCGTAGTAGCGGAACACCTCGGGCATGTAGCCGCTGGAGACGGCAGCGCGCGCCTCGGTGAGGATGTAGCCGTCGTCGGCGGTGTTGGCCCCGATGACGTGCCACACGAGCAGCGTCGCCACGACCAGCAGGTCCAACGGTCGCGGCTTCCACCAGCCCGGCGGGAGGATGCGGCGCGCGATCCGCCCGTCCCGCAGGTCGAGCCGGTGCAACGCGACGAGTGCCACGAGGATCGCGAGGATGCCCACGACGATCGCGATCTGCTTGATGGCGGTCGCCTGCGTGGTGTAGCGCGAGTCGACCGTGATGTCGACGGCCATGCCCTCCGGTGCCGCGCCCTCCAGGTCGGTGAACACCCCGACCACCTGTGGACGGAGGTCCGCGTCGATCCGGCCCCCGACGCCCTGCCCGTCGATCTCCAGGCCGACGAACTCGGCACCGATCGAGCCGGAGTCGGCCGTGACGCGGATCGTGGAGCACGCGCCGGGCGCGGCGACCGCGTCGGTGGGCGCGGAAGCGACGAGCGCGTTGCGGCTGCGGACCTCCACGTCGGGGCCGGCCACGGACACCATGAGCGCGCGGGCCGCCGCGTTCTCCCCCGCCTCGCGGGGCGCGGTCGAGACCAGCACGCCGTCCTCGCGGCCGTCGGGCAACTGCCCGACGGCCGTGCACGGCACCTCGACGGTGAGGTCGAGTGGGTAGTACGCGACGAGCGGCGCGGTGACCGGCTCGAGGGTGCCCGCCTCGGGCCAGCTGACGGTGGAGGTGGTCTGCGTGACCGGCAGCAGCGGCACGATGATCGCGAGCAGGATGCCGACGAGCCCGCTGACGGCGGCGACGATCCCCCACCGAGGTCCCCTACGGGACTTTTCCGGCACGTCAGGGACCTCGGCGGCAGTCGATGGCATGGCGTCCACGCTATAACGAGGGGAGGACGTTCCCCGAAACGACGAACGCGCCGGAGGGGGTTCCCTCCGACGCGTTCGTCGGTGTTGTGGCCAGAGTCGGGATCGAACCGACGACCTTCCGCTTTTCAGGCGGACGCTCGTACCAACTGAGCTACCTGGCCCTAAGACCACCGGCGCACCCGGTGAACACCGAATGCGCCGGTATGTCTCTGGCGACCCTGACGGGACTCGAACCCGCGACCTCCGCCGTGACAGGGCGGCGCGCTAACCAACTGCGCCACAGGGCCGTGCTCTTCGCACGAGAAAGAACATTAGTGGACCGCCCGACCTTTGCGCAAATCGGCCCCCTGCCAGCAGTATCCGAGCACGTCAGCGGCGCGACAGAGGCACGCGGGCCGTGAATGCACGAGGTCCCGGCCACCTGACGGTGACCGGGACCTCGACCATGTGTACCCCCTACGGGATTCGAACCCGCGCTGCCGGCGTGAAAGGCCGGTGTCCTAGGCCGCTAAACGAAGGGGGCCTACGCCACGTCCGGGTGCCCCGGTCCGCAGCGGGGTCCAGTGTAGGGCACCGCCCACCGGGCGGATAAACCAACCGCACACGAGGACGGTATCGTGACCGTCGCCCCTATAGCTCAGTTGGTAGAGCTACGGACTTTTAATCCGCAGGTCGTCGGTTCGAGCCCGACTGGGGGCACCATGTACCGCCCGGCGCGCGGGCCCATTGGACCTGCTCGCGCCCCGCTGGGAGAATCGGGGTCATGTCCGCACCCACCGCCGCCGCGGCCCCCGCACTGCGCATCGGCCCCCTGGAGCTCGCGTCCCCCGTCGTCCTGGCGCCGATGGCCGGGGTCACCAACGTCGCGTTCCGCACGCTCTGCCGCGAGATCGAGCGTGACCAGCAGGGCTCGGTGTCCGGCCTGTACGTCTGCGAGATGGTCACCGCCCGCGCCCTGGTAGAACGCCAGCCCGGGACGCTGCACATGGCCACCTTCGCCCCGGACGAGTCGCCGCGCAGTCTGCAGCTGTACACGGTCGACGCCGAGTACACCTACGCGGCCGCCAAGATGATCGTCGACGAGGACCTGGCCGATCACATCGACATCAACTTCGGGTGCCCCGTGCCCAAGGTCACCAGACGCGGTGGCGGGTCCGCCATCCCCTACAAGCGCCGGTTGTTCCGCTCGATCGTCGCCGCGGCGGTCCGCGCCACCGAGGGCACCGACATCCCGGTGACGGTGAAGATGCGCGTCGGCATCGACGACGCCCACCACACCCATCTCGACGCCGGCCGCATCGCCGTCGAGGAGGGCGCGCAGGCCGTCGCGCTCCACGCGCGGACGGCCGCCCAGCGGTACTCCGGGGAGGCGGACTGGTCGCAGATCTCCCGGCTCGTCGAGCACGTCGGGGCGGTCTCGGATGTGCCGGTGCTGGGGAACGGCGACATCTTCTCCGCCGAGGACGCCGTGCGGATGCGTGAACAGACCGGCTGCGCGGGCGTGGTGATCGGCCGCGGTTGCCTCGGCCGTCCGTGGCTCTTCTCCGAACTGGCCGCACGGTTGGACGGTCGCGAGGCGCCGACCCCGCCCGCGCTGGGCGAGGTCGCGCGCATCATGTACCGCCACGGCGAACTCCTCGCGCAGCACCACGGCGAGGACAAGGGGATGCGCGACATCCGCAAGCACGTCGCGTGGTACCTCCGGGGCTTCCCGGCCGGATCGGAGAAGCGGGTCGGCCTGTCCGCCGTCCGCACCCTGGACGACCTGGCCGAGCTGCTCGCGGACCTTCCCGCCGACGAGCCCTTCCCTGCCGACGGGTACGGACCGCGGGGGCGTCAGGGCTCCCCCTCCAAGGTGCTGCTGCCCGAGGGCTGGCTCGATGACCCGGAAGACGACGCCACCGCGCTCGAGGGCGCGGACGCCGAGAACTCGGGCGGCTGAGCCCACCGCGGACGAATGTTCACCGGTCGTTCACCGCACCGGCGGTGACCGCCCTGACATGCGCGTATTCTGGCAACATGCGTCTTGTCTACTCCGAAGAACTCGCGGGCCTGGCCACGTCCATGGCCCGGATGTGCTCCCTCGCGACCGATGACATGGAGCTGGCGACCCACGCCCTGCTCCAGGTCGACCTCGTCGCCGCGGAGAAGGTCCTGGAGTCCGCGACGGAGATGTCCAGGCTGGCGACCGAGAACGAGGAGCGGGGTTTCGCCCTGCTCGCCCTCCAGGCGCCCGTCGCGCGGGACCTGCGACAGGTGGTCACGTCGATCCAGCTCGTGCAGGACCTCGTCCGGATGGGCACCCTCGCCGGACACGTCGCCAAGATCGTCCGCCGTCGCCATCCCGAGCCGGTCCTGCCGGAGCCCGTCAACGGCTACCTCGCCGAGATGGGCCGGGTGGCGGTCTCACTGGGGCGCTCCGCCACCGAGGTCCTCCTCAACCGTGATGCCGAGCAGGCGGCCACGCTGGCACGGCAGGATGATGCCGTCGACGACCTCCGGCGCCATCTGTTCACCCTGCTCACCGTCCGAGAGTGGAAGTGGGGCGTCGCCTGCGCGGTCGACGTCACCCTCCTGGGCAGGTACTACGAGCGCTTCGCCGACCACGCCGTAGAGGTCGCCCAGCGCGTGATCTTCCTGGCGACCGGCGAGTACGCCACCGTCCCCGAGGACGACCCCGAGCGCCCGTCCCCCTCCAGCGAGGAACTGGTGCGCCAGTTCAACGAGACGGACCGGACCTTCAAGGAGCGCATCGCCCGCCACGAGGCCACGGGCCGGGACGGCACCGCCGGGGACTCTTGACACACCGCGACCTGACGTGGGGGAACGTCACTGCCCCGGTGCCGGCCTCGAGGCCTGTACCGGGGCAGTGACGTCCGTGTGAGCGCCGGGACGGGTCAGCCGAAACGGCCGGACACGTAGTCCTCGGTCTGCTTGTTGTCCGGGTTGGAGAAGATCTTCTCCGTGGAGTTGACCTCGACCAGTTGACCCGGCATGCCGGTGGCCTCGAGGGAGAAGAACGCGGTCTGATCGGACACGCGGGCGGCCTGCTGCATGTTGTGGGTGACGATCACGATCGTGAACTCGTTCTTGAGCTCGGCGATGAGGTCCTCCACGGCCAGTGTCGAGATCGGGTCGAGCGCGGAACAGGGTTCATCCATCAGGAGTACCTGCGGCTCGATGGCGATCGCGCGGGCGATGCACAGACGCTGCTGCTGGCCGCCGGAGAGCCCACCACCGGGCTTGTCGAGGCGGTCCTTCACCTCGTTCCAGAGATTCGCACCGCGCAGCGACTTCTCGGCGACCTCGTCGAGGGTCTTCTTGTTCTTGACGCCCTGGAGCCTGAGCCCCGCGACCACGTTCTCCTTGATCGACATCGTGGGGAACGGGTTGGGGCGCTGGAAGACCATCCCGATGGTCCGCCGGACGGCGACGGGGTCGATCTTCTTGTCGTAGATGTCCACACCGTCGAGCTTGATGGAGCCCTTGACGTAGGCCCCGGCGATCTCCTCGTGCATCCGGTTGAGGGAGCGCAGGACGGTGGACTTGCCACATCCGGAAGGGCCGATGAACGCGGTCACGGACCGGGGCGGGACGTGGAGGTCGACGTCCTTCACCGCGTGGAAGTCACCGTAGAAGATATCGACGTTCTCGAGGTCGAGTCGCTTTGCCATCTGAACCGATGTGTCCTTACTTGGTCTTCGGCGCGAGCGCCTTGGAAGCGAACGCCGCGAGAACGTTCGCGAGCGCGATGATGAGGATGAGCGTGAGGGCCGCGCCCCAGATGCGGTACTGACCGGCGTCGTTGGGGTTGGACAGCTGGTTGTAGATCAGCAGTGGCAGCGAGGCCATGTTGCCCTGGAAGAGGTCGTAGTTGTAGCTCGCGGTGTACCCCACCAGGATCAGCACGGGCGCGGTCTCCCCCATCACCCGGGCGAGCGCCAGGAAGATGCCCGAGATCATCCCCGACAGCGCGGTGGGGATGACCACGCTGGTGATGGTCTTCCACTTGGGCACCCCCAACGCGTACGAGGCTTCACGCAACTCATCCGGGACGAGCTTGAGCATCTCCTCGGTGGAGCGGACGATCAGCGGGATCATGAGCAGGACCAACGCGAGTCCCACAGCGAAGGCGCTCAATTCGAACTGCAGCATCGTGATCCAGATGCCGAAGATGAAGATCGCCGCGACCACCGAGGGGACGCCGGCGAGGACGTCGACCATGAGGGTGGTGGGTCGCGCCAGCGTGGAGTCGGGATACTCCACGAGCATGATGCCGGCGGCGATACCCAGTGGGATCGAGATGACGGCCGCGATGAGCGCCTGGACGAGGCTGCCGTAGATGGCGTGACCGACGCCGCCGGCGAGCGACGACGGCGATACCAGGAAGAGCGAGTTCGTCCACCAGTTCGGGTTGATGATCGCCTCGGCCCCCGCGGAGACCACCTTGTAGAGCAGCGCGATCAACGGGATCACCGCGACGATGAACGACAGGGTGAACACGACCGTCGCCACGGAGTTCTTCGCCTTCCGCCCACCGGAGACGGGGAGGAAGGTCTCGGACGGCTTGGCCGGTCGTGCGAGGTCGGGGGTTACCTGGGACATCAGCCGTTGACCTTTCCACCGGACACCGAGCGCGCGATGAGATTGACGATGAACGTGAGGAGGAAGAGCACGAGCCCGGCGGCGATGTAGGCCCCGGTCGACATCGGGTTGTTGAACTCCGCGGACCCGGAAGCGATCTTGGACGCGAACGTGAAGCCCCCGTCGAACAGGGAGAGGCCGCTGGCCGAGCTCGAGGCACGGAGGATGATGAGCACCGCCACCGTCTCACCGAGCGCTCTGCCGAGGGCGAGCATCGACCCGGCGATCATGCCCGATTTGGCGTAGGGGAAGCACGTCATCCGGATCTTCTCCCACTTCGTCGCGCCGAGTGCCAGAGCGGCCTCCTGGTGCAACGACGGGGTCTGACGGATCGTCTCGCGGGACATCGAGGTGATGATCGGGAGGATCATGATCGCGAGCACGATGCCCGCGGTGAAGATGGTCCCGCCTCCGGCGATCGAGACGTTCCCGTCGGCGAAGAGGAAGAACCACCCCAGGTTCTCGTTGAGCCAGGTGGCGAAGGGGGTGATCCACGGGCCGAGGACGATGAGTCCCCACATCCCGTACACGATCGACGGGACGGCCGCCAGCAGGTCGATCATCGCCGACAGCGCCCGGGAGATCCGGGGTGGCGCGTACTGGACGAGGAACGTCGCGATCCCGATCGCGACGGGCACCGCGAGCAGCAGTGCGAAGACCGAGCTCAGGACCGTGACCTTCAACAGGTCGAGGATGCCGAACCTCAGGTTGTCGGGATCGGTCGTGTTCCACTCGGAACTGGTGAAGAAGTTGACCTGGTCCTGGAGGATGGAGGGCACCGCCTGGAGGACCAGCACGATGCCGATCAGCGCGATGAGCCCGACGATGATCGCGCCCGCCGCGACCGTGACCGACCGGAAGACGGAGTCGATATTCCGGGACGACCCGTTGGTGAGCAGGCCCCGTGGGCCGTCTCCCCGGCCCCCGGCCCCCGGGTGGTCGTCCTCCGACCATTCACCGCGGCGGCCGGCGGTCTTGTCGACGTCTCGTTCGACGGAGTCGTGCACAGTCATGGGACCTTCAGTCTTCCGGGGGTCTGTATGAGGTCGGTCGCTGTCCCCGTCCGCGGACGGGGACAGCGACCGGGCTATCACTTGATCGCGTCGATCGCGTCAGTCAGCTTGCCACGGAAGGCGTCGGGAACCGGAATGTAACCCTCGCCCTCGAGCTCACCCTGCACGGACTCGGAGACGGCGACGTTCAGGAAGGCCTTGACCGCAGCAGCGGTCTCGGCGTCGGGGTACTCGGAGCAGACGATCTCGTAGGTCGGCATGAGGATCGGGTAGGCCCCCGCGGCCTCCGGGACGTAGAAGGACGAGGTGTCGATCACCAGGTCGTTGGTCCCCTCGTTCTGCAGCTTGGCGGAGTCGATGGTCGTGCCCGCGGTCTCGGCGTTGAGCTCCACGCCCTCGGCGTCCGCCGGCGTGATGACCTTGGCCATCGACAGGCCCTGGTTCTTGGCGTAGGACCACTCGGTGTAGGTGATGGTCCCCGGGGTCTGGCCGATCGCGGCCGAGACGCCCTCGTTGCCCTTGGCGCCCTCGCCGACGCCGCCGTTGAACGTCTTGCCGGCCTCCTGGGTCCACGCGCCGTCGGACGCGGCCACGAGGTACTTCTGGAAGTTGTCGGTCGTACCCGACTCGTCGGAGCGGAAGATCACGGTGATGTCCTGCTCGGGGAGCTCCACTCCCTCGTTCTCCGCGGCGATGGCCGGGTCGTTCCACGTGGTGATCTCGCCGTTGAAGATCTGGGCGATGGTGGAGCCCGACAGGCTGAGCTCGACCCCGTCGAGGTTGTAGGCCACCGCGATCGGACCGAAGACCGCCGGAAGGTTCCACGCGGGGCTCTCACAGCGCTGCTCGGCCTGGGGGTACTCGTCCTCCTTCAGCGCCGAGTCGGAACCGCCGAAGTCGGTCTGTCCACCGATGAACTCCTTCACGCCGGCGCCGGAGCCGTTGGAGTTGTAGTCGATGGTCTGTCCCTCACAACTCGTGGCGTAGGAGTTGGCGAAGATCGTCATGGCGTTGTTCTGCGCCGAGGATCCCGAGGCATTGAGGTTGGGCTTCCCCTCGCACTCGACGCCCGCGACGTTCTGGGCGGTGTCGTTGGTCCCCGCGTTGTCGTCGGAGCAGGCGGCCAGTCCGGCCGTCGTCAGGGCGGCCAGCCCGAGCAGGGCACCGGTGCGCTTGAGGTCCACAAAATCTCCTTGGTTCATCCGGTGGAGACCTCCACCGGGTCACGTTGTCGGCGACTGGGTCGCAGGGCCGGACCGGGACACGCCGATCCGACGTGGAGAGAACCTAGGGTGCGGACGTGAACAACGCCGAGGACGTAGGTGAACCCGAGATGAACTCCCTGGTCATGGGCTGTTCACCCGGACAGCCGTCCCTCCCGTTACCTTTATTGGACCTCCGATAGCCGGGGGTCTGGTCGCTCGAGTGGGCATGGCTTTCTTGCCCTGCCATCGATGGTCCGGGGGGTGTTGCCACCTACTCGAGAGACACGCGTTGACCGCTGATAGGGACGCGGCCCACCTTCGGGTGAGGTCTCTTCGTAACGTGGGTGTCGGCATCGGGTGTCAAGACGGTGACCAGCAGGGATACTTCAGAAGGGAAGTATCGCCATGTCCGAGAACTACGCCGTGTACGTGGGACTGGACGTTGGCAAGAGCGCCCATCACGCATGCGCTCTCGCCGAGGACGGCTCCCGGCTCTACGACAAACCCCTGGTCCAAGACGAAGCTGCTCTGAAAGACGTGTTCGTCGGCCTGCAGCAGCATGGGCCGGTTCTGATGATCGTCGATCAGCCCAACACCATCGGCGCCCTGGCAATCGCGGTCGCCCGAGACTGCGGCTGCCAGGTCGCCTACCTGCCAGGATTGGCGATGCGCAAGGCCGCAGACCTGTACCCAGGTAGGTCGAAAACCGACGCCCGAGATGCGTTCATCATCGCCGACACAGCCCGCACGATGCCGCACACACTACGAGCGGTAGACCGCGACAGCGAGGTCCTCTCAGCCCTGAAAATGCTCGCCGGGTTCGACGACGACATCGCCCGCGACTGCACTCGGGCCAAGAACCGGCTGCGCAGTGTTCTGACACAGATCCACCCGGCACTCGAGCGGGTCTTCGTCGGTGAGATCCTGGCACGAGCCATCGTGTTGGACCTGCTCATCCACTACGGCGGGCCCACCAAGCTCGCCGGAGCCGGCCGAGGCCGAGTGCTCAAATGGGCACGAAACAGGTCTCGCAAGGACCCCGTCGACCTCATCGACCGCATCTTCGCAGCGCTCGCCGAACAGACGGTCACCGTGCCCGGAACCGACGCCGCGGAACTGGTCATTCCGCAGCTCGCCGCAAACATCAAAGCCCTACAAAAACAACGCGAGACTATCGCCGGCCAAGTCGAGGGGATGCTCGATGAATTCCCTCTTGCCGAGGTCTTGATCTCGATGCCCGGCATCGGCATCAAGACCGCCTCCAACATCCTGCTCGCAGTAGGCGACTGCAGCGACTTCGCCTCCGCCTCACACCTGGCCGCCTACGCCGGCATCGCACCGGTCACCAGGCGCAGCGGCACCTCCATCAAAGGCGAGTTCCCCGCACGCAGCGGCAACAAGCGGCTCAAGAACGCCATGTTCCGCAGCGCCTGGATCGCCAGCAACTGCCACGAACCCTCACGCCGCTACTACCAGCGCAAACGCGCCGAGGGCAAGAAGCACAACGCCGCCGTCATGTGCCTGGCGCGCCGCCGAAGCAACGTCATCTACGCCATGCTCACCAACCGCGAGTTCTACCGCGAGCCCGCCTCACCGCCCCAGATGCCGGCCGCAGCTTGAGCTAGCGAAAACCGGGGCCAAACCGTTGACAATCCTCATAGGGACACCCCCCGCGGTACCCCACCTGGGGTGATCCTGAGATCTCGTCTCCGGACCGCCGCGGAATTCAGCGTGAGGCGTACGTCACGTCTCGGTGCTCGACGGCGAAACCGAGCCTCTCGTAGGTGCGGATGGCCGGGAGGTTGTCGCCCTCCACGTAGAGGACGACCGATTCCGCCCCGGCCCGGCCCTCGAGGTGCTCGACCCCGACGGCGGTGAGCAGACCGCCCAGGCCCCTGCCCTGGTCAGACGGGTCCACGGCGACCACGTAGACCTCGCCCTCGACCGGCTTCCCGGGCTCGGCGACGGTCTTCGTCCAGTGGAACCCGGCCAGCCGCGGCGTCTCGCCCGCGGCATCCACGGCGAGGAAGACCGCGCCGGGATCCACCCAGTCGACGCCGAGCCGGTCGTCGAGCTGCTCTCGCGTCCAGCCCCCCTGTTCCGGATGCCACGAGAACGCGGCGTTGTTCACGCGGAGGAACTCCTCCCGGGTGTCCATCCCCGGCCACCGCGACCCGCCCTCCGACGCGGCCTCGGCGAGGGTTCCGGTCTCGATCCCCCCGGGCGGGTGCGGATCCGGAAGCGCGGGCCCGCCGGCGGCGCGCCGGCGCATCTTCAGCAGTTCGCGTGTCCGCGCCAGCCCGAGGCCCTCTGC
>NZ_JAALDN010000011.1 GCF_014144855.1 Dietzia maris
AGTCGGTGCCGACCTCCTCGGCGAGCAGGTCGGCCTCGGCGAACAGGTCACGCACGCTCGCCGTGGCCATCGCCCACCCGTCCGCCGCCCCGGCCATGAACTCCTGGGCCATGGCGAGCGTGGTGGGCCCGGCCCCGGTGTCGCCGGCGGCGGTGTCGTCGTCGTCCAACTCCACCCATCCCCGCAGCGCCGCCACCGCCGGGCACTCCCGGTCGGCCAGCGCGGCGTGCAGCTCCACGTCGGGGTTCACGCCCGGCTGGACCAGCCGGAACACCTTGACCATGAGGTCGTCGCCGTACACCAGCGACGAGTTGGACTGCTCACCCTCCAGCAGCCGCCCCCACGTGGGCTCGGGCAGCGTGGCGCCGGGGACCAGTCGGAACCGCAGCCCGCCGACCTCGTCCTGCCCGGCCAGGTGGCGGAGCAGGGACTCGGTGCCGCGGGGGTCGCGCAGTCCGTCGTAGATCACGGGGGAGGCGCCCTCCGGGGTCAACGGGAACGCCCGTCGGTCACCCGGCAACTCGGCCGCGGTCGCGATCGGCACCTGATAGCGCTGGGGCCGACCGTCCACCTCGAGATCCACCAGCAGGTGCTCGACCAGGACCTCGGGATCGTCCAGGAACACCTCGCGCCGGGTGATCCGCACTCCGGTGAGTTCCAGCCCCTTGCCGGCGAACCACCGCTGTTCGGGCAGCCAGTCGGTGAGCAGTCGGGCGATCGTGTCGTCGTCGATCGGGGTGATGCTCACAGTCCCTCCTCCGGGCTGCGCAGCTCGAGCCAGTAGAAGCCGTACCCGGGCAGCGTGAGCTGGTACGGGTCGGCGTCGACCTCGGGAAACGGCACCCCGCCGGTGAGCTCGACGGGCTGGTGGCCGGCGTACTCCGCCAGGTCCAGGCGCACCGCCTGCGGGAAGCGCGACAGGTTGTTGACGCACAGGATCACGTCGGCCCCGGCGCTCTCGGACCCGTGCGTGCGCAGGTAGGACAGGATCGACGGGTTGGACCCGCCGAGGTCGGTGAACTCGCCCAGCCCGAACGCCGGGTGGCTCTTGCGGACGTGGATCATGCGCCGCGTCCAGTGCAGCAGGCTGGCGGTGGAGTTCATCTGCGCCTCCACGTTGACGCCCTGGTAGCCATACAGGGGGTCCATGATCGCGGGCAGGTACAACCGGCCCGGATCACAGCGGGAGAACCCGGCATTGCGGTCGGGGCTCCACTGCATCGGAGTGCGGACGGCATCGCGGTCGCCGAGCCAGATGTTGTCGCCCATACCGATCTCGTCGCCGTAGTACAGCATCGGCGACCCGGGCAGGCTCAACAGCAGCGCGGTGAACAGCTCGAGCTGGTTGGTGTCGCCGTCGAGGAGCGGGGCCAGGCGCCGGCGGATGCCGATGTTGGCCTTCATCCGCGGGTCCTTGGCGTACTCGGCGTACATGTAGTCGCGTTCCTCGTCGGTGACCATCTCGAGCGTCAGCTCGTCGTGGTTGCGCAGGAAGATCGCCCACTGCGCCGACGACGGGATGTCCGGGGTGTGGGCGAGGATCTCGGTGACGGGGAACCGGGACTGCCGCCGCACCGCCATGAAGATCCGCGGCATCAGCGGGAAGTGGAACGCCATGTGGCACTCGTCGCCCACCTCGGACTCGCCGAAGTAGTCCACCACGTCCTCGGGCCACTGGTTGGCCTCGGCCAGCAGCACACGCCCGGGGAACTCCTCCTCGACCACGGCCCGGCACTTGCGGAGGAACTCGTGGGTCTCGGGCAGGTTCTCGCAGTTGGTGCCGTCGCGCTCGAACAGGTAGGGCACCGCGTCCAGGCGGAACCCGTCGATGCCCAGGTCCAGCCAGAAGCGCAGGACGTCGATCATCGCCTCCTGGACCTCGGGGTTGTCGTAGTTGAGGTCGGGCTGGTGGGAGAAGAAGCGGTGCCAGTAGAACTGTCCGCGCACCGGGTCGTAGGTCCAGTTGGACGACTCGGTGTCGACGAAGATGATGCGGGCCCCCGGGTACCGGGCGTCATCGTCCGACCAAACGTAGAAGTCGCCGTACGGGCCCGTCGGGTCCGCTCGGGACTCCTGGAACCACGCGTGGGTGTCCGAGGTGTGGTTCATGACCAGGTCGGTGATCACCCGGATACCCCGGCTGTGCGCCTGCTCGAGGAGCTCCACGAAGTCCTCGACCGTGCCGAACTCCGGCAGCACGGTGCGGAAGTCGCGGATGTCGTACCCGCCGTCGCGCAGCGGCGAGTCGTAGAACGGCGGCAGCCACAGGCAGTCCACGCCGAGCCATTCGAGGTAGTCGAGCTTCTCGATGAGCCCGCGCAGATCGCCGGTGCCGTTGCCGTCGGAATCGTAGAAGGCCCGCACCAGGACCTCGTAGAACACTGCGGACTTGTACCAGTCGTGGTTGATCTCGAGTTCGGTGGCGTGACGGTAGTCGTCCGCGCTGGGCTCGACGACGTGCCCGTCGTCGGTGAGCTCCGCCTCGGCAGCACGGGGATCGGCGGGGTGTGACTCGGACTGAAGGCCGGGCTTCGGTGCCATGGGGGCGAGCCTACGGCCCCGTACGATCCGTTGCATGCGGAAAATCGACCCGGCGCGGTGGTATCGGGGCCGGCACGGTCGGCGCGCCCGTGCGCTCGCGGTGCGGCTCGACGGTGACGACGACGAGGTGGTCATCCGCCCCTGGGAGCTACGGCTACCCCGGTCGGTCGTCTACGCGGCGGCCCGGTCCAGGGGCCTGGAACCGGTGGGGGGCACGCAGGCACTCGTGCAGCGGGGCCTCTGGCTGGACCCGATGCGGTTCACCCGCGTGGCGGTGCGGCGGTGAGCCCCGGCTGGGTGCTCACGCTCGTGGCGCTGCTCCCACTCGTCGCGTGGGGGATCGCGGCCTGTGTGGTCGCGGTGCGCCGGTGGCTGCGTCGCCGGGGGGACGAACCGACGCGCCGACTGCGACTGGCCCGGATGCTGGGGACCGCCGACCTCGTCGTCGTCCCCACCTCCGACGTCGACCTGCCCGAGCACACCGTCCTGGAGGTCGCCTCCGACGCGCGGATGCGGCTGGTGGGCTACGAACGCACCGATACGCCGCTGCGTCGGCGGGTCGGGGTGTTCGTGCGGATCGGGAGCGAGCTCGACGTGGCGATCCGCGGCGACCGGACCCCCCGGTAGCGTTGCGCGCATGCGCATCGGAATGGCTCTCAACTACAGCGGCGGATTCGCCGAGACGGCCGCGGAGGCCGCCGACCTCGAGCGGGCGGGACTGGACATCGCGTTCGTCCCCGAGGCCTACTCGTTCGACGCGGTCAGCCAGCTCGGCTACCTCGCGGCCAAGACGTCCACCATGGAGCTGGCCTCGGGCATCCTGCAGATCTACACCCGCACGCCCACGCTCACCGCGATGACCGCGGCGGGCCTGGACTACGTCTCAGACGGTCGCTTCACCCTCGGTCTGGGCGCCTCCGGACCGCAGGTCGTCGAGGGTTTCCACGGCGTGAAGTACGACGCGCCACTGGCCCGCACGCGCGAGATCATCGAGATCTGCCGGAAGGTGTGGCGCCGAGAGAAGGTCGTCCACGACGGAAAGAAGTACCAGATCCCCCTGCCCGCCGATCAGGGCACCGGCCTGGGCAAGCCGCTCAAGCTCATCAACCACCCGGTGCGCGAGGACATCCCGATCATCCTCGCCGCCCTGGGCCCCAAGAACGTCGAGCTCGCGGCCGAGATCGCGAACGGCTGGCAGCCGATCTTCTTCCATCCCGAGAAGGCGGATGTGGCGTGGGGTGACGCGCTGGCCAGAGGCCGGGAGAAGCGCGATCCGTCGCTGGGCGAACTCGAGGTCTACGCGGGGCCCGCGCTGGCGATCTGCGAGGAGGACGAGGTCCCCGGCTACCTGGACTTCGTGCGCCCGCACCTGGCCCTCTACATCGGTGGCATGGGTGCGCGCGGCAAGAACTTCTACAACGAGCTCGCCTGCCGCTACGGCTACGAGGCCGAGGCCGCCCGTATCCAGGACCTCTACCTGGACGGCAAGAAGGACGAGGCCGCCGCGGCCGTACCCGACGAGCTGGTCCGGTCGGTCTCTCTCATCGGCCCGGCGGGATACGTGGCCGAGCGGGTCGAGGCGTTCCGCGAGGCCGGCGCCACCACGCTCACCGTCACCCCGATGGCGCTCGACGCCCCGGGGCGCCTCCGGCTGGTGGAGCAGTTCCGCGAGCTCTGCTGAGCCGCTCCACCAGCGCCGGTCAGGCGAGGTCGACCACCACGTTCTTCAGCACGGGGGCGTCGTCGCGCTCGGCGACGGTCGCCGCCACGAGCAGTCGCGAGCCCTCCTCCCACACCCGGATGCGCATGGTCTCGCCGGGGAAGAAGATTCCGCCGAAGGTGACTCCGTAGCCGCCGACGCGCGCCACGTCGCCGCCGAGCACCTGATCCACGACCGCCCGCAGGACCAGGCCGTACGAGCACAGGCCGTGGAGGATCGGGCGGGGGAACCCGGCCGCCTCGGCGAACGCGGGATCGGAGTGCAGCGGGTTGCGGTCGCCGCAGAGGCGGTAGAACAGCGCCTGCTGGGGGAGCGTGGCCACCTCGATCGTGTGGTCGGCCTCCCGCTCGGGGTACTCGACCTTCTCGGAGGTCCCGCGATCGCCGCCGAAGCCACCCTCGCCCCGGGCGAAGATGCCCGAGCGCGAGGTCCACAGCTTCTCACCGTCGGCGGAGACCGTCTCGGACTCCTGGATGATCACCGCGGCCGAGCCCTTGTCCTGGATCTCGGCGATCGTCGTCGTCGTCGTCGCCGTTCCGGCCGCCGGGATGGGCCGGTGCAGTCTCACCGACTGGCTGCCGTGGACAACTTTGGCCAGGTCGATCTCCACGCCCGGGAAGGACACGCGGGGGGCCTCGGTGACGTTCATCGTCGCGGCGACGGTGGCGAACGACGGCAGCACCTTGGGCGCCGTGTCGTGAACGTACTCCAGACCGGTGGTGTCCATCGGGTCGGCGGCCGCGCCCACGGACAGGGCGTAGAGCGCCACGTCGGAGGCGGTCCAGGAGAACTCCTGCGAGGGCAGCTCGGCCCCGAGGGCCTTGTCGAGGTCGATCGGCACGTCAGACTCCTGTCTTGGCGGTGGTGGGGGCGGAGGCCAGCATGTTCTCCACGGCGAGGTAGCCGAAGACCATCGCGGGGCCGATGGTGGCGCCCGGGCCGGCGTAGGTGTGGCCCATGACCGGCGAGGAGGCGTTGCCCGCGGCGTAGAGTCCCTCGATCACGGAGCCGTCCTCGCGCAGGACCCGGCCGTGGACGTCGGTGTTCGCACCGCCCTTGGTGCCGAGGTCGCCCGGGACCATCTTGGCGGCGTAGAACGGCGCCTTGCGGACCGGGCCGAGGCTCGGGTTGGGCTTGTTGGTCGGGTCGCCGTAGTAGTGGTCGTACCCCGACTCGCCGCGGCTGAAGTCCTCGTCGACGCCCTTGGCGGCGAAGCCGTTGAACTTCTCGGCGGTCCGCTCCAGCGCCTCCGCCGGCACGCCGATGAGGCCGGCGAGCTCGGCGAGGGTGTCCGCCTTGTGGAAGTTCTCCGTCTCGAGCCACTTCCGGGGCAGCGGCTGCTTGGCCTGGAGGCCGGCGAAGAGGTACCGGTTCTTGTACTCCTGGTCGAAGATGATCCAGGCCGGGACGTTCTCGCCGGGGGTTCCCTCCTGCCCGGCGGGCGCCTGCCCGAACTCGCCTCCGTACATCTTGTGGCCGGCCTCGACGTAGGGCAGCGACTCGTTCATGAACCGCTCACCACGGGAGTTGACCATGAACGAGCACGGCAGCGAGCGCTCGGCCAGCGCGAACCAGGGGCCGCGCGGCAGCAGGATCGTCGGACCCCACCAAGCGTCCTCCATGAAGGACAGTGAGGCGCCGGTCTTCTCCATGTACTCGATTCCCTCACCGGTGTTGGCCGCGGCCCCGACCGTCCACGAGGTGGGGATGGGCTGACGCTGGTACTTGTCGCGCATCTCCTGGTTGTGCTCGAAGCCACCGGACCCGATCACCACGCCGAGTCGCGCACGGAGGGTCACCTCCTCGCCGCCGCGGGTGACGGTGATGCCCACGACGCGCTCCTGGGTGCCCGAACCCTCGGTGACCAGGCCGGTCATGGGGGTCTCGAGCCACACCGGAACGCCGGCGTCGAGCAGGCCCTTGCGCATCGCGGCGATGAGCGCGCGACCCATCCCCACCGAGTTCTGCCCGCGCGCCTTGGCGAGGAACATCCGGAGGGCGACCCGGATCGAACGCCTGATGCCCTTGGTGTGCGGACGCTGGAGGAGGTTGAGCCAGCGGTAGTCGGACTGCATCACCACCATGTTGACCGGCGCCTTGGCGTAGCCCGGCTCCAGCTTGTCGGCCTCGGACCCGAGCTGGCGGAGGTCGAACGGCTTGGGCTCGACGGACCGGCCGCCGAGACGCCCACCGGGAGCCTCGGGGTAGTAGTCGGAGTAGTCCTTGACCCACTCCAACCGCAGGGGGCTGTTGGCGAGGACGAAGTCCAGGACCTCGGGACCGCGGTCGACGTAGGTGTCGATCTTCTCGGGCTCCACCGCGTCGCCGATGATCGAGCGGAGGTACGTGCGGGCCGCCTCCGGGGTGTCCAGGACGCCGTCGCGTCGGAGCACGGAGTTGTTGGGGATCCACACGCCGCCGCCGGAGCGCGCGGTGGAGCCTCCGTAGCGCGGGGCCTTCTCTACGAGGACCACGCTGAGGCCCTTCTTTGCTGCAGCGAGGGCGGCCGTCATGCCTGCTCCACCGCTGCCGACGACGACGACGTCGAATTCCTGGTCTGCCATGTAGAACACGTTATAGAACTGAGCGCCGTGGCGCCAGACGGCCCAGGTAGCATCCCCCTCATGCTCAACGAGGAGACCCGCGCCACACTTGCCCAGCGACTCTGGGACGCCGAGTCGGACGTCGCGCCGATCGCGCCGCTGACCGACGACCATCCTGGCATGACCCCGGACGACGCCTTCGAGATCCAGCTGGTCAACATCCGCCGCAGGCTCGATGCCGGCGCGGTGGTGACCGGCCACAAGGTGGGCCTGGCGTCCAAGGTGATGCAGGAGATGATGGGCGTCGACGAGCCCGACTACGGGCATCTGCTCGACACGATGGAATACCCCGAGGGCACCGCGATCGAGGCGGCCCGGTTCTGCTTCCCGCGGGTCGAGGTGGAGGTCGGCTTCATCCTGGGCGCCGACATCCCGCCGGAGGGATGTTCCCAGGAGGAGGCCGCCGCGGCGATCGAGTGGGTCGTCCCCTCGATCGAGTTGATCGACTCCCGCATCCGGGACTGGAAGATCACACTGCCCGACACGATCGCGGACAACGCCTCGTCGTGTGGCTACGTGGTGGGCGAGCAGCGGGTCCGGCTCGCGGACATCGACGTCGCGGCGATCGACGCGACCCTCTACAAGAACGGCGAGTTCCTCGCGTCCGGGCGTTCCGACGCGGTGCTCGGTAACCCGCTCAACTCGGTCGGGTGGCTCGCGTCGACGGTCGCCAAGTTCGGTGTCCGTCTGCGCAAGGGTGACGTGATCCTGCCGGGCACCGCGATCCGCGCGATGGACGCCGCCCCGGGCGACAGCTTCCGCGCCGAGTTCGCCGGGCTTGGCGACGTCACCATGGACTTCCGCTAACCGTCCGCGGCCAGCGCGCGACCGGCCGCCGCGGCGACGCGGGTGACCAGCGGCTCGAGCCGGGCCAGCG
>NZ_JAALDN010000120.1 GCF_014144855.1 Dietzia maris
CCGGTCCGGCCGGACCGTCCCCGCCCTGGGCGGTGGACCCGCCGGCGCGCACGTCGACGCTGCGCACCGCGTACCCGTCGATGGCGGCCTGGTCGAACGCCGGCAGCGGCCGTTCCGCCACGACCTCCTCGGCGCACAACAAGCCTTGCGCCTCGGAGATCGCCACACGGACCGGGCGCGGGGCGACCGCGGCCGCCGTCACCAGCGCCAGCTGTTCCTCGACGGAGCGCACCCAGTGTCCCCTTCCCGTACCAGTCACCGCCCGCCGAGCGGGCCCGCCTCACCTACGGTGCTCGTCAGGAACCCAGTCGGTCCGAGAGCCACTCGCGGAGATCGTCCGCGTACGCCGGGTTGTCCAGCGCGAAGTCCACGCAGGCCTTGATGTAGCCGCCCGGGTTGCCCAGGTCGTGCCGCGTACCGTCGTGGACCACCACGTGCACGGGGTGTCCCTCGCCGATGAGCAGGTCGATCGCGTCGGTGAGCTGGAGCTCGCCTCCGGCACCCGGCTCGATCCGGCGCAGCGCGTCGAAGATCGCCCGGTCGAGCACGTACCGCCCGGCCGCGGCGAGGTTGGACGGAGCGTCCTCGGCGGCGGGCTTCTCGACCATGCCGAGCACCTTCTTCACCGACGGGTCATCGGTGTCCTCGACCCGGAACACGCCGTAGGACGACACGTCCTCCGGATCCACCTCGAACGCGCACAGCACGCTGCCGCCGCGGGCCGCGCGGACCGCCGACATCCGGCCGAGGATCCCGAACGGCAGGACGAGGTCGTCCGGCAGCAGCACGGCCACCGCCTTCTCCTCGTCGCCGAGCACCGACTCCACCTGCGCGACCGCGTGACCGAGCCCCAGCGGCTCGTCCTGGCGCACGTCCACGACCTCGATGAGCCCGGGGGCGCGCTGGACCTTGTGCAGCAGGACGTCCTTGCCGCGGTCGGACAGCGTGTCCTCGAGGACCTGGTCCTCGGAGAAGTGCGCCATCACGCCGACCTTGCGCTCGGAGGTGACGATCGCGAGTCGGCCGGCGCCGGCCTCGGTGGCCTCCTCGGCGATGAGCTCGATGCCCGGGGTGTCCACGACCGGTAGCAGTTCCTTGGGCACCGTCTTGGTGGCGGGCAGGAACCTGGTCCCCAGGCCGGCCGCCGGCACGACGGCGGTCCGGAACTGCGGGTCGACAGAGGTACTGGACGTCATGGCGACCACCTTAGACCTCGCACCCGCCCCCTCGGGGTGGCGCCACGCGCGGCAGACTGGGGTCATGCAGTCCGACCGGCCCGATCGTACCGACGAGACCGTCGCCCTCTCGGTCGCCAAGACGCGGTTGCGCCGCGAGGCCCTCGATCGCCGGGCCGCGGTGCCGGCGCCGGTGCGCGCCGAACGCGACCGGAGGATCCTCGGGCGCCTGGGGGGCGTCGTCACCGCCGGGATGGTGGTCTGCGCGTACGTCCCCGACGACGACGAGGCCGGCGGACGGGGTCTGGCCGAGGAACTCACCCGGTGCGGTGCGCGGGTGTTCCTGCCGGTTTCGCCGGTGGTCGGCCCGTTGCAGTGGGCGGCGTACGCGGGGCCGGCGGACCTGGTCCCGGGACGGTTCGGCATCCCCGTCCCGTCGGCCCCGCCCGCCGGGCCGGAGTTCATCTCGGGTGCCGATCTCGTCCTCGTCCCCGCCGTCGCCGTGGACCGGTCCGGGAACCGGCTCGGCCGGGGCGGTGGCTACTACGATCGGTCCCTCGCGTTGACCGGCCCGCGCACGAGGATGCTCGCGCTGCTGGACTCCGAGAACGTCGTCGACCACGTCCCCGCCGAGCCACACGACCGGCCGGTCGACGGCGTCATCACCCCGGAGGCGGTTCTCGACTTCGGAACTTGGCACTCGCCGGAGTAGAGTGCCAAGGCGTTATCCGATACTCCTCGGGAGGCCCGATGCCCACCTACTCCTACCGGTGCCGCGACTGCGACGTCGCCTTCGACATCCAGCAGTCCTTCGACGAGGACTCGCTGACGGTCTGCCCCCGGTGCGACGGCACGCTGCGCAAGCTCTTCAACACGGTCGGCGTCGTCTTCAAGGGCTCCGGCTTCTACCGCACCGACAGCCGGGCCTCCGGCGACAGCGGCTCGGCCGGCAAGGGATCGGCCGGCAAGGGATCGGGCGGCAGTTCGTCCGGCAGCGGTTCCTCGGGCTCCGGCTCGTCGGACAGTAGCTCCTCGACGTCCGGCTCCTCGGGATCCGGCTCGGGCTCCGGCTCCGGCGCATCCACCGGCTCGGGCTCCTCCTCGGGGTCGTCGACCTCGTCGTCGTAACCGGCACCGTCGTCACCGGCACCGTCGTCACCGGCACCGCCGTCGTCACCGGCCGCGTCACCGCCGCCCACGGCCGGGGCACCGCCCGCCAGTTCTCCCCGCGCGGTTATCCACACCCCCGGCCGTCTCCACAGGCGTCGCACCTCCGCGCGCCCGGAGCGGCATGGCCGCCCCG
>NZ_JAALDN010000121.1 GCF_014144855.1 Dietzia maris
CGGCCGGGCAGCCCGACCTGGTGATGTTCAACGGGCACGCGACCCAGTACCGGCGGGACCCGCTGACCGCCCGGGTCGGCGAGACCGTGCGCGTGTGGGTGGTGGCGGCCGGACCGAGTGACGGGACGAGCTTCCACGTGGTGGGCTCACAGTTCGACACCGTGTACAAGGAGGGCGCCTACCTGCTGCGGGACGGGCGGGACGCCTTCGGCAGTGGGAACGGGGGCGCACAGGCGCTCGACCTGGCCCCGTCGCAGGGCGGGTTCGTGGAGATGACCTTCGTCGAGCCCGGGCGCTACACGTTCGTGGACCACTCGTTCGCCGACGCCGAGAAGGGCGCGGCGGGCTTCCTCGACGTCACTGAGTAGACGCCGCGGAGTAGGCGCCCCGGCCGGCGGTCCCGCGGGGGTGGGTGACGCATCACGGAATAGGCGAGCGGGTGGGCCGGTTGATATAGATGACACATCACGCAACCGCGATGCCGAGAGCAAGGAGGGCACCATGCCCGTCTACGTCCAGAACCCCGATCCCCGCAGCCTGGCCGAGCGCCCGGCCGACGACCTGCTCGCGGCGGACACGCGCATGGGCGCGGTCGAACTCCTGGTCCGGGACCTGGACTCGATGATCGCGTTCTACGCCGACGGCGTGGCCCTGGACGTGCTCGAGCAGGCCGGCGAGACCGCCGTGCTCGGCCGGGCGGGTCGACCGATCGTGCGGATGCGCCGCATGCCCGAGCTGCCGCCGCGCACGCAGGGGCAGGCCGGACTGTTCCACACCGCGGTGATGTTCGACGACGAGCCGTCGCTGGCCGCGGCCGTCGCCTCGGTCGCCCGGCATGCGCCGAGATCCTTCACCGGCAGCGCCGATCACCTCTACAGTCAGGCGTTCTACTTCGACGACCCCGAGGGCAACGGTGTCGAGCTGTACACCGACCGGCCCCGCGACACCTGGGCCACCGAGCCCCACGGGTTGCTGAAGGTGGCCACCAACCCGCTTGACCCCAACGCCTTCCTGCGCACGCACCTCACCCCGCCGGTCGCCGGTTCGTCGATCGGGACGTCCGCGGCACTGGGGCACGTCCACCTCCAGGTCGGCGACATCGGGACAGCCCGCGACTTCTACGTCGACGCCCTCGGCTTCGAGGTGATGAGCGACGTCGGTTCGGCACTGTTCATCGCCGCCGGCGGGTACCACCATCACATCGCGGTCAACACCTGGGGCACGGCCGGCGCCGGCCCGCGCGCGGCGGCCCTGGGCCTGGGCCGGGTGAACATCGAGCTGCCCACCGCGGACGATGTCGACGCACTCCGGCAGCGACTGGCCGACCACCGGATCGAGACACGTCACGACGGCGCGGTCCTGCGATTCGACGACCCGTGGGGGACCGTCATCGAGGTCGGGGTCGAGCGGGCCTGACCCCGGTCCCCCGGCGTGGTCAGACCCAGTCGACGGACAGCGGGGAACGACGTCCCCACCCGACGGTCTGTAACAGTGGTTCGTCCAGCTCCAGGGCAGGGTACCCGAGGCACAGGTAGGCCAGAGGGCGTGCGCCCGGCGGAAGCCGCACGCTGTCGGAGAGATGGCCGGGTTCCACGAGACTCACCCATCCCATACCGAGGCCTTCCGCCGTCACCGCCAGCCACAACAGGGTGATCGCGGCGACCACGCTGTACTCGGTCGCCGCCGGGACGCTGGTGGTCCCGAGGATCGGACCCGGCGGCGGCACATGGCTGACCACCAGGCCCACGGGCGCCTGGAGGATGCCCTCCAGGCGGAGCGAGTCGTACAGTTCGCGGCGTTCGCCGCCGAACCGTTCGGCCTCGGCGGCGCGGACCGCGCGGAAGCCGTAGTGGATGTGTTCCCGTACGGCGCGGTCCTCGACCACCGTGACGTGCCACGGCTGGCTCAGTCCGACACTCGGCGCGACCGCGAAGACCTCGAGCAGTCGCTCGATGGTCTCCCGCGCGACCGGTGTCGGGTGGAAGTGACGATGGTCGCGGCGGGTCGACAGGATGCGCCACAGGGCGTCGCCGTCACTTCTCATATCCGTACTCCTCGGACTCCACTCTCGGCCGGTCGCGGTAGGGGCCCACCGACTCTAGACTGGCGCCCCCGGACATGGAGGTACACGATGGCATTCCTACGCAATGCACTGAGGAGCGGGATCGCGCTCAAGGCCGTACAGGTGGTCAAGCGCGAGGCCTCGAAGCCCGAGAACCAGCGCAAGGCCCGCGAGTTCGCGGAGAAGATGCGCAACCGCCGGCGCTGACGGTTCGACCCGTCCCGCCCCTGACGGCGGGGCGGGTTCGGCACCGCCACTCCGGCCCGTCATGTCGGGACCCGCGTGACCCGCGGGAGTCTGGATCGGATCATGCCGACGAGCGCGATGAGCCAGGCCGCGACCGCGACCCACATCCACGTCTCGCCGATCCAGGCGACGATCGGCAGGTCGTCGGCCCGCCCGAGGTACATCCCCGCGACGGCGTACATGCCGAGCGGGAAGACGATCGACCACCAGGTGGGTTCGAATCGGAACGGCACCCTCTTGATCCCGTGACGCCACACCCCCACCGCCACCAGGGCCGGGATGAGCCAGGTGGCGAAGCACCAGAACACCACGACCAGGCCCGCGACGAGTCCTCGCACGGCGTCGACCATCGGGGCGCTGGCCATCTCCACGATCCGTGCGCCGGCGACGACGGTGATCGCCACCGCCCCCATCGAGACCCAGTACGGGGGATCGAGCTCCCGCGGATCCAGCGGGTAGAGCATGAGCCGGAGCGAGACGAACACCGCGCACGCCACGTAGAGGACGACGCCGACCGACCAGGACGCCACGGCCACGATCGCGAGGGCGTCGCGGGCCGACTCGACGTGGGGCTCCAGGGTCGCCGCGGCGACGGCCACCGACTGGCTGGCGACGACCCAGATGAACCAGGTGCCGTTGGCCTCCGCGACCACGGGGCGCTCGTCGCGGGACAGGACCGCGACCCAGGGGACCGTGTAGCCGAGCACGATCCAGACGGCCGCGCCGACGCAGAGGAGCGCCACGGACGCCACGAGCAGGTGCCGCCCCGCGAGCGCCACCGCGAGAACGTTCGTCCCCGCGACGAACGTGAAGAAGAGGAACGCGGTGCGGGAGTCATGCAGGTCGGCGACGACCTCGGCGCGGAAGGCGATCAGCCGCCACAAGGTGAGGAGCACGAGGATCCCGTACTCGATCGCGGTGAGCACGATCAGGATCACGGACACCGTCTCCCAGCCCCGCTGCCCGGCTCCCACGGCGACGATCCCCGTCGCCATGACCATGGCGAAGTACCCCGGAGACAGTCGCGCGGGCGTCGGGAGGCTGCGTGACCGGGTCACCTCAGTGACGTGGTACGCGGCTCGATCCGGACCGGGCCCGCCCGGCGCCGATCTCGCGGCTCACGTCGCCGACGTCCTCGCGCATCCAGCCCCGGCGGTACGGGCGGTTGCCGAACTGGCCTGCCGGACGCGACCGGTACACGACGTAGGGACGCCACAGGTAGCCGATCGGCGCGGAGAACACGTGGACCAGGCGGGTGAACGGCCAGATGGCGAACAGCAGGAACGCCACGATCGCGTGCAGCTTGAACGACATGGGCGCGGACAGCATCAGTGCCGGATCGGGCTGGAACCAGAAGATGCCTCGGAACCACACCGACAGCTCCTCGCGGTAGTCGTAGTGGCTGAGGATGTTGCCGACGATGGTGTTGGCCATGCCCAGGAAGATCGTCGCGGCCAGGAAGACGTACATGACCTTGTCGTTGACGGTCGTGGCGGAGAAGACCGGCCCGACCGTGCGGCGACGGTAGATGAGGATCACGAGTCCGACCACGGTGCAGAAGCCGGCGATCGCCCCGGTGATCACCGCGATCCAGTGGTAGGCGTCGTTGGTGATGCCCACGGCCTCGGTCCACGACTTGGGGATGACCAGGCCGATGATGTGGCCGCCGACCACGAAGAGGATGCCGAAGTGGAACAGCGGGCTGCCCCAGCGGAGCAGGCGCGACTCGTAGAGCTGACTGGAACGGGTGGTCCACCCGAACTTGTCGTAGCGGTACCGCCACCAGTGGCCCACGACGAAGATCGCCAGGCACACGTACGGCAGGATCACCCAGAGGAAGATGTCCAGGATCGTCACCTCGGCTGCAGTCGTTCCGATCATGGCCGGGCCCCGCTTTCCAGGTAGGACGAGGAGGTGAACGCCTCCAGGCCGACTTCCTCGTCGGGCGGCCCCTGGGCGACGAGTCTGCTGACGGCGTCGCGGTCGTGCCCGCCGATAGCCGGGAGGGTGGCCGAGACGGTCTCCAGCGCGCCGGTCCAGGGCGAGCCGCGGTCGGCCAACGAGATCCGCAGCAACTCGAGACCGGCGCGGTGCTGGACGAGCAGTGCACGGCAGCCGTCGAGATCGCACTGCGCACCGAACTCGAGGACCACGCCGAGGTGGTCGGGGAGCTCCCCGGCCCCGAGTTCGGCACCGGCCGCCTTGTACGTCTCGATGAAGTCGACGAGTGCGGTGCCGCGCTTGCGAGTGTCCCCGTACCGGTAGTAGGTCAGGTAGAGGCAGCAGCGGCGCCGCATGTCGAACGTCTCCACGTACTCCGACTGCAGGTCGTCGAGGGGAGTCGACTCCAGATGGTCGACCAGACCCAGCAGTGGCCGCGCGACGGCGCCCCGCTCCCCGGCCAGTTCGCGCACGAGCGGGAGCCGGTCGATCAGCTCGGCGGTCGGGTAGTCGATCAGCAGTGAGACGGCCTGGTAGAGCGCGGGGTCGCCGGGCGCGCCGCGGCCCACCGCCGGCCCGCTG
>NZ_JAALDN010000122.1 GCF_014144855.1 Dietzia maris
TGGCCACGAAGGAAATAGGCCGTGGCACCCGCGACGGCGGCGCCGCCGGCGAGGCCCACGATCCACAGCGGCGCGAAGCGGCGCAGCGGGTTGCGCTTCTGGGGCGGCGTGTCCAGAGCCGACGTCTGCTCGCGCAGCGCGGAGGCGTGCTGCCTCGCGTCCGCGGCGAGATCGCCCAGGAGCTCGGCCTGCTCGGCGCGACGATCCCGGATCACCTGGATACCGCGGCTGGCACCGAAGAGGGCCAGGCCGACCGGTCCACGGGTGGCGGCGACTGCTGCCTCGCCCAGGAAGCGGGGGTCCTTGAGGTCGAACGCCTTCCGGGCGGCGGTGCCGGCCTTGTCCAGGTCCTTTTGCGCCTGCTTGACGGCCTTACGCTCGTCGGCGCGATCGCTTCGTTTGCTCATGGGTAGATGGTGGCACAGCGGCCCGACACCGACCACCACCTCGCCGACATCGGTCCCTGCGGCGTGGCAGGATGGGTGGCGTGAGCATCGCAACGCAGAAGGCAACCATCCACACCAACCGTGGTGACATCGTCATCGAGCTGTACGGCAACCACGCCCCGGAGACGGTCTCGAACTTCGTCGGTCTCGCCGACGGCTCCAAGGACTACTCCCAGGCCAACGCCAAGGGTGAGAAGAGCGGACCGTTCTATGACGGCTCGATCTTCCACCGCGTCATCTCCGGGTTCATGATCCAGGGCGGCGACCCCACCGGCACCGGCCGGGGCGGACCGGGCTACCAGTTCAAGGACGAGTTCCACCCGGAGCTGCAGTTCTCCGAGCCCTACCTGCTGGCCATGGCCAACGCCGGCCCGGGCACCAACGGTTCGCAGTTCTTCATCACCGTCGGCGTCACGCCGCACCTGAACAACCGCCACACGATCTTCGGCAAGGTCGCCGACGAGGAGTCGCGCAAGGTCGTCGACGCCATCGCGACCACCAAGACCGGTGCGATGGACCGGCCGACCGACGACGTCGTCATCGAGTCGATCGAGATCTCCTGACCGAGCGGTCCCGGTCTGTCCGCAGAGCGGCAGAGCCGGCACGCGGCAGGGACAAGGCGGGGACGGGACACCGCACGAACGAGACGCAGCACGGATAACCGGGAGACATGAGCACCCAGACCCGACGCGGTGGCGCGGTCGCGAGATTCTTCCGCCTCCAGCCGGTCACGGCGTGGATCATCACCGCCAACCTGGCCGTCTACGCCGCCACCGTCGTGCAGGCGCGCAGCTTCCTGACCAACAACGCGTCGCCGTTGTTCGAGGCCACGGCGCTCTTCCCGCCGCTGGTGGCGGCCCGGGACGAGTGGTGGCGTCTGCTCACCTCGGCGTTCCAGCACTTCGGCCCGATGCACCTGCTGCTCAACATGTACATGTTGTGGATCCTCGGACTGGGGATCGAGCGCAGCATCGGGCACGTCCGCTTCCTCGCCCTCTACCTGGGCTCGGCGCTGGGCGGGTCGGTGGCCGTGATGTTCTACGGCCAGGGCGCCCTCACGGCCGGCGCCTCCGGGGCGATCTTCGGCCTGATGGGCGCGTACGCGATCGTGGCGATGTCGATGCGCCTCGACGTCAGGGGGATCGGGGTGTTGCTCGTCCTCAACGTCGGCGTGAGCTTCCTCGTGCCCGGCATCTCGCTCGCGGCCCATCTGGGCGGGCTCGCGGCCGGCGCCGTCGCCGCGTTCGTTCTGGTGGTGGTGCCACGCCGGATGCCGCGGCGTGTGGGCCGCACGGGCCGCGAGGTCGTCTCGTGGGCCGGCTTCCTCGTCGTGGTCGGGTCGGTCGGCGCCGCCGGGTGGTTCGCGGCCGACACCATGACGTTCGGGTTCCTCGTCACCCGCTGATTCCCACCGGCGTCTGACCCCGCGTCGGTCGACCCCCACATCGTCCGACCCCCGCGTCGTCCGCCGGGAGCGGTCTGACCCTCACCGGCCGTCGCCGACCGCCCCGAATCCCAGACGGTGCAGCGCGTCGACCACGTCCCGTGGATCCGCCCCCAGATCGAGCCGGGTGAACACGTCCAGTCGTTCGCGACCCCGCTCGTCCGTGTACTCGAGTCGCAGCAGGTGCTGCCGCGCCCCCCATCGGGAGACCCCCAGCGGGCGGACCTCCACCACCTCGGACCGCGGGACGAAGTCCACGCGGCGGAGCCTCTTGATCGCCAACTGCCCGTCCACCACCTCGAGTCGGGGCCGCCGGACCAGGTGGGACACACCCGACAGGGTGAGGAACAGCGCCGCCGGGCCGGTGAGCAGCAGTGCGAGCGGATCCTGCCGCTGCAGGCCGATCACCACCAGGGCCACCCCGAGCAGGATCTGCACGCCCGGCCACAGGGCCCCGGGTGACCACGACGCCGCCCGCGGACCGGCTCCCGACACGGCGTCACCACTCATGCCGCACATCCTCCCCTATCCACAGGCGTTATCCACACTGTGGATGAATAACACGGGTGGAGTTCGACTGCCGTTCGAGTCGACGCGGTCCCGACCTGCGGCGTCGTCGGCATCGTCAACACATAGGCGTTATCCCCAGTGTGGAGGAAGTTCTCCACAGCGTGTGAGGGGTGTGGAACAGGCGGGTCGAGACCCCTCTTTACCTCACCAGAGCCCCGTGACCTGCATAGATGCAGCGTTCTCAGAGAAAATGCAGGTCACCCCCCGCAGTGGCGGGGGGTGACCTGTGGATAAACCTGTGGAACAGGCGGAACGTGCCCGGGGAGTGCGGCCGGGCGGGCCGGCTAGCGCCAGTTCATGGTCATGAGGAGTCCCACGACCGCGAGGCCGAAACCGATCGCGAAGTTCTGCCACGTCTCGAGCGAGGCCATGAACGGGATCCGCTCACCGGCGATGTAGTACGTCACCAGCCAGAGCAGGCCCAGGATCATCAGCGCGAGCATGAGCACCAGGTACCACCGCGCGGTCGGGGTCCCCTTGACCTTGACGGGGGTGCGGCTGACGGCCGCGTCGGTGTACTCGGTCTTGGACCGGACCTTTGACTTGGGCATGGAGTCCTCGAACTGGTGGGGGATGTCGGGGCCACTCTACCAAGCCCGCCCCCGACGCTCACCCGTGCGACGGCAGTACGCTGCGTCTATGCGCATCCTCGTCGTCGACAACTACGACAGCTTCGTCTACAACCTCGTCCAGTACCTGGGCCAGTTGGGCGCGGAGTGCGACGTGTGGCGGAACGACGACCCCAGGCTCGCCGGCCCGGACGGCCGCTATGACGTGGCCGGGCTGGAGAGCGTGGTCAGCGGGTACGACGGAGTCCTGCTCAGCCCGGGTCCCGGAACGCCGGACAGGGCGGGGGCCACGATCCCGCTGATCGGGGTCTGTGGACGCGCGGGCGTCCCGGTGCTGGGAGTGTGCCTGGGCCACCAGGCGATCGGGGAGGCCTTCGGCGCGACGGTCGACCGGGCCGCCGAGCTCATGCACGGCAAGACCAGTCAGGTCATGCACGACGACTCGGGAGTCCTCGCCGGTATCCCCAGCCCGTTCACGGCCACGCGCTACCACTCGTTGACGGTCCTGCCGGAGACGATCCCGCACGAACTGGTTCCCACCGCGTGGACCGGTTCGGGTCTGGTCATGGCGATGCGTCACCGCGAGATGCCCGTCCACGGGGTGCAGTTCCACCCCGAATCGGTGATGAGCGACGGGGGGCACCGGATGCTCGCCAACTGGCTGGGCATGTGCGGCGAGCGGCCCTCGGAGACGCTGGTCGTGCGGCTGGAATCCGAGCTCGACCGGACCCGCGGCGCCGCCCTGGCCTGACCGGCTGGTCAGCTCGCCCGGTCAGTCCGGGCCGGGCAGCTCGCCCGGTCAGCCCGGGCCGGGCACCAGCCCGAACCGGATCACCCGGACGACGACCTGGTCGTTGACGCCGGCTTCGCCCACGGGCGGCTGCTGCGACCAGATCTGGCCCACGCGGCTGAGGTCGGGGTCGTTCTGCGGGAGCTCCACCAGCTGCCCGCGGTCGCCACGCCAGC
>NZ_JAALDN010000123.1 GCF_014144855.1 Dietzia maris
TCAGTCGCCGGGTGCGCGGGCGGCTCAGTCGCCGGTGAGGACGACCGCCCGGCCGAGCACCTCACCGCGGTCGAGCGCCTGGTAGGTCTCCGGAGCCTCGGCCAGCGGGACGCGCCGGGAGATCATGCCGCCCAGGTCGAGCTTCCCCGCCGCCAACAGGCGCACGAGCGCCGGAACGTCCTGACGGGCGCGGGCGCCGTACGAGCCCTTGATCTGGATCTTGCGACGCACGATGCGGGCCAGGTCCACGTCGAGCGTGGTGCCCGCGGGGGGGATGCCCACGACCACGACCCGCCCGCCCTCGCGGGCGATGTCGGTCGCCTGCCGGGTGGTGGCCGCCGACCCCAGCGCCTCGAAGGCGACGTCCACCCCGCGTCCGCCGGTGATCTCCATGATCGCCTCGGTGGCGTCGGCCTCACGCGAGTTGACGGTGTGGGTGGCGCCCATGCGGCGCGCGAGGGCGAGCTTGTCGTCGTCCACGTCGATCGCGATCACCGACTCCGCGCCACTGACCGCCGACAGCTGGACGATGTTCTGACCGACCCCACCGACCGCCACCACCGCAACGGATTCCCCGGTCCGGACGTCGCCCACGTTGCGGACCGCTCCGTAGGCGGTGAACATCGAACACCCGAGGATGGCGGAATCGGTGAGGTCGAGCTGCTCGGGGAGGGCGAACACCGCGGTGGCGGGCGTGACGCTGTACTCGGCCAGCCCGCCCATCGAGTACATGGACAGTGGTTCGCCGGAGGCCCGGTGCAGGCGCGTCTCGCCGTCGTACAGGGTGCCGCGCAGGCGGTTGTACTCGAAGAATGTGGAGCAGATGTCCTCCATGCCACGGG
Source organism: Dietzia maris (assembly GCF_014144855.1). Lineage (GTDB taxonomy): Bacteria > Actinomycetota > Actinomycetes > Mycobacteriales > Mycobacteriaceae > Dietzia > Dietzia kunjamensis. The sequence goes on from NZ_JAALDN010000123.1 coordinate 843, forward strand.
CGCAGTTCTCGCACGACCCGCACGGCATGATGAAGGAGCCGACCACCCGGTCGCCGGGCCGAACGTGGGTGACCCCGGCGCCGACCTCGGCGACGACACCGGAGATCTCGTGGCCCAGGACTCCCGGCAGCGGGAACCCGACCTCGCCCTTCATCACGTGCAGGTCCGTGTGGCAGACCCCGCAGGCGTGGTTGTGGACCAGGACCTCGCCGGCGCGCGGTTCCGGAATCGGGATGTCCTCGATCACCAACGGGGACCCGGTCTCGACGCACACCGCAGCTCTCATGGGGCCGACTGTACGCAGCGTTCAGCGGCCGAGGAGCTCGTCCGAGATGATCCGCATCTGGATCTCGCTGGTGCCCTCGAAGATCCTGGTGAGGCGGGCGTCGCGCCAGTGCCGTTCCACCTGGAAGTCGGTGGTGTAACCGGCACCCCCGTGGATCTGGACGCCCTGCGACGTGACCCGCTCGGCCATCTCGGTCGCCACGAGCTTGCACATGGCGGCCTCGAGCGAACACCGGCGTCCCGAGTCGATCGCGGTGGCCACCGAGTACATGAGCTGACGCGCGGCCTCGATGTCCGCGGCCATCTTGGCGATCTCGAAGCGCAGATACTGGAACTGGCCGATCGGCTGACCGAACTGCTCCCGGGTGGCGACGTACGCGATCGAGTCCTCCAGTGCGGCGCGGGCGAGTCCGATCGCGCGGGCCGCGGTGTGGGCACGCCCTACTTCGAGACCGGACACCGCCATGTAGAAGCCCTTGCCCTCCTCGCCGAGCAGCGCGTCGGCGGGGATCCGGAAGTCGTCGAAGGACAACTCCCAGGTCTGCCAGCCGAAGTAACCGATCTTGCGGACCGGGTTGCCGCTGATGCCGGAGGGGAAGGAGCCGCGCTCCTTCTCCACCAGGAAGGTCGAGATGCCCCGGTGCGGGTTGTCCGGGTCGCGGTCCGGATCGGTGCGGGCGAACAGAACGAGGTAGTCGGCCTGGTCGGCGTAGGTGCACCACATCTTGGTCCCGTTGATCACCCAGGCGTCGCCGTCGCGGACGGCGCGGCACGAGATGTTGGCGACGTCGGACCCCGCCTCGGCCTCCGAGAGCGCGTACGCGCCCAGCCATTCGCCGCGGGCGACGCGGGGGAGCAGGTGGGCCTGCTGCTCGGCGGTGAAGCCGCCGCCCATGCCGTTTCCCCGCGCGAGCAGACCGGACACCGACAGCCACCCGCGGGCCAACTCCTCGGCGACCAGGCAGTACTCGAAGACGCCCAGTCCCAGGCCGCCGTGCTCCTCGTCGATCATGATCCCGAAGAAGCCCATGTCGGCCATCTTCTGCCGTAGCTCGTCCGGGATGTCGCCCTTCTCCGGGTCCAGGCGGTTCGCGACCGGGAGGACCTCTCTGGCGGTGAAGTCGCGTGCGAGGTCCCGGATCGCGAGGCGCTCCTCCGTGAGGTAGACGGGAACGTACTCGCGGGCGGTGGGTTTGTGGGTCATCCGGATCGTCCTCCCGGTGTGAGTCGGTCGTTGTCCGCGCCGAGGGAGGGCGCCGGGCCCGTGGCGAGGTGGTCCCCGTCGAACGTCGCGGGGTGCGCGGCGGCCAGATAGGGGCCGATGCCGGGTTGGTCGAGGCGCGAGAAGAGGGGGTTGGCCTCGAGTTCGCCCTCTGAGACGACCTCGGCGAACGTGCGGTAGCGCTCGTGCAGCACCACCGAGTCGTCCAGGGCCCGCGCGACCTCGTCGGTGGTGTGGGCGGAGAACCAGCGGGCGAACAGTGCGGCGAGGACCTCGCGATAGGAGTAGCGGTCGGACTCTTCCGTGAAGTCGGCGCCGGTCGCGGTCTCGAGCGCGTCGACGGCCTCCCGGGTGCCCGTGAGGCGGGCCAGGTCGTGGAAGTGCCGGGCGGTCAGGGCGACGATCATGAACCGACCGCCGTCGCAGGTGGTGAAGTCCGTGCCGAAGGTCCCGTAGACGTGATTGCCCACGGCAGGCCGCGACGACCCGTCGAGCTGTGGTTCGGTGAGGTACCCGAGTGTCCCCGCGGTGGCCAGCGCGACGTCGTCGAGGGGCAGGACGATCCGCCGCCCGCGGCCGGTCCGCTCACGTTCGCGGACGGCGGCCACCACGGCCAGCGCCGCGTGCAGTCCGGCGGCCAGGTCCCAGGCCGGCAGGGCGTGGTTGACGACGCGGCCCGAGCCGGGGCCGGTGATGGCGGGGAAACCGAGGGCGGCGTTGACGGTGTAGTCGACCGCCGGGCGGCCATCGCGGCGACCGAGGAGCTCCAGGCTGATGAGGTCGGGTCGGGATCCGGCCAGGACGTCGTGACTCATCCACGACCGCCCGCCCGAGTTCGTCACGAGGATCCCCCCACCCTCGCCGGGCGCGGTGACGAGCTCGCGGAACGCCCGCCGGCCGTCGTCGGAGCGCAGATCGAGAGTGACCGAGGCCTTGCCCCGGTTGAGCCCGGTCCAGTAGATCGACGTCCCGTCGGGCGCAAGGGGCCACCGGTTCACGTCCGCCGCGCCACCCACCGGGTCGACCCGGATGATCTCGGCGCCGAGCTGCGCCAGCGTGAGTCCGCACAAGGGTGAGGCGACGAAGCTCGAGAGCTCGACGACGCGGATCCCGTCCAGCGGTCGGGACGCGGAGGGCTCTGTCATCAACGGCTCCCGGTGGTGCGGCGGGCCGGTTGCCCCGCGGTGCAAATCCTGATAATAGTTTGAAGCATACAGCGTGGATTGTGTTCCGCGACACCCATCGCCGGCGGACAGGGGCGAGACCATGAGCGAGCAGCCGAGCAGCGCGACCCCCGTGGTCGACACAGACACGGAGGTCGACGCGGAAGACTTCGCGGCCATCCTCGCGACCACGCGTGAATACATCCGTTCGGTGGTCGTGCCCCGAGAGCGGGAGATCGCCGACACCGACGCGGTCCCCGACGACATCCGTGCAGACCTGGCCGACATGGGCTTGTTCGGGTACGCGATCCCACAGCAGTGGGGCGGGTTGGGCCTCGACCTGACCCAGGATGTCGAGTTGGCGATGGAATTCGGCTACACGACGCTGGCCATGAGGTCGTTGTTCGGAACCAACAACGGGATCGCCGGCCAGGTTCTCGTGAACTTCGGCACCGACGCCCAGAAGGCTGAATGGCTCGAGCGGATCGCCTCCGGCGAGGTCATCGCCTCGTTCGCCCTGACCGAGGACGGCGCCGGCTCGAACCCCGCCGGGCTGACCACGAAGGCCGTGCGAGACGGCGGTGCGGGCAGTGGGGGCGGTGACTGGATCATCGACGGCACCAAGCGTTTCATCACCAACGCCCCGCTGGCGGATCTGTTCATCGTGTTCGCACGTACCCGTCCCGCCGATGCCGGCGGGACGGGGATCGCCGTGTTCCTCGTCCCGGCGGACGCCCCGGGCGTGAGTGTCGGCCCCAGGGACAAGAAAATGGGGCAGGAGGGCGCGTGGACCGCCGAGGTGGACTTCCGGGGTGTGCGCGTACCCGCCACCGCCCTGGTGGGGGGCGACGAGGACGCCGGGTACCGGGCGGCGATGACCTCGCTGGCCCGCGGCCGCATCCACATCGCCGCCGTCGCCGTGGGATCGGCGCAGCGGGCGCTCGACGAGTCGCTCGCCTTCGCGGCGACCACCACCCAGGGTGGCGAGGCCATCGGCGGGTTCCAACTGGTCCAGGGGATGCTCGCCGACCAGCAGACCGGCGTCATGGCGGGCCGTGCCCTCGTCCGCGAGGCCGCCGCCAAGTACGTCTCCGGCGAGGACCGCAGGATCGCCCCCTCGGTGGCCAAGCTGTACTGCACCGAGATGGTCGCCGACGTCGCGGACAAGGCGGTCCAGATCCACGGCGGCACGGGCTACATGCGGGGCGTGGCGGTGGAGCGGATCTACCGTGACGTCCGACTGCTCCGCCTGTACGAGGGCACGAGCGAGATCCAGCGCCTCATCATCGGCGGTGGCCTCGTGCGCGGGGCGATGCGGGACGCGGGTCCCCGGTGACCGCCGAGCCCCTTCCGCTGGCGGGTATCACCGTGGTCGCGGTGGAGCAGGCCGTCGCCGCGCCCCTGGCCACCCGGCACCTGGCCGACCTCGGCGCGCGCGTCATCAAGATCGAACGCCCGGGGGAGGGTGACTTCGCCCGTGCCTATGACGACGCCGTGCACGGGCTGGCCTCCCACTTCGTGTGGCTGGGCCGGGGCAAGGAGTCGATCGAACTCGACCTCGCCTCGCCGGGCGGCAGGGAGACCGCGCTGGCCCTGGTCGACCGGGCAGACGTGGTGATCAGCAACCTGGCGCCCGGGGCGATGGACCGGTTGGGATTCGGGGCGACGGCGCTACGTGAGCGACGGAAGGACCTCGTCGTCGTCACCATCTCCGGCTACGGAGACGGCGGTCCGTACACGGACCGCAAGGCCTACGACATGCTCGTGCAGGCCGAGTCCGGGCTGTGCTCGATCACCGGCACCCCCGAGGCCGCCGCCAAGACCGGGGTCCCGGTGTCCGACATCGCCACCGGGATGTACGCCCTGTCGGCGATCCTGTCGGCGCTCTTCCGGCGGGAACGGACCGGGCGCGGGGCCACCGTCGAGGTGTCCATGTTCGAGGCCACCGCCGAGTGGATGGGCCACCCCATGTACACCCGGATGTATGCGGGGAGACAGGTCGAGCGGATGGGACTGTCCCACGCGTCGATCTGCCCGTACGACGCGTTCCCGACCCGCGACGGGCAGGTGTTGATCGGCGTCCAGAACGACCGGGGATGGGCCGCGCTGGTGCGCGATGTGTTGGGGCGGCCGGAGTTGGTCGACGACGAAAGGTACGCCACCAACATCGCTCGCGTCGCCCGGAGGGCCGAGGTGGACGCGCTGATCGGCTCCCTGACCATGGGGTACGGCTCTGTGGAGCTGGCCGACCGGCTCGACGAGTTCGGCGTCCCGGCGGGGCGGCTCAACGACGTCGCCGGGCTGGTCGACCACCCGCAACTCGCGGCGCGGGATCGGTGGCGGGACGTCGAGACGCCCGCGGGTCCGGTCCGCGGTCTGCTCCCGCCGATGACCTTCACCGATGTAGAGCTGCCCATGGGGCCCGTTCCCGCACTGGGGCAGCACACCGACGCGATCCTGGCGGAACTGGGCGCGAACGCACGAGAAGAGGACACGCATCATGGGACTACTTGAGGGCAAGACCGCAGTCGTCACCGGGGCCGCGCGCGGCATCGGGTTGGAGATCGCCCGGACGTTCATCGACCAGGGCGCGCGGGTGGTGATCGGCGACATCGACGACGAGGCGGGCGCCGCGGCCGTCGCCGACCTGGGCGGGCAGGACACCGCGCGCTACGTCCACTGCGACGTCCGGGACGGAGCGGCGGTCGAGGCGATGATCGACGTGGCCGAGGAGGCGTTCGGGCCGCTGGGGGTGTTCGTCAACAACGCGGGCATCACCCGTGACGCGACCATGCGCAAGATGACCGAGCAGCAGTTCGACGACATCATCGCCATCCACCTCAAGGGCACGTGGAACGGCACCCGCGCCGCCGCCGGCCGGATGCGCGGGCACGGGGGAGGGGCGATCGTCAACATCTCGTCGATCTCCGGCAAGGTCGGTCTCGTCGGCCAGACCAACTACTCCGCAGCCAAGGCCGGGATCGTGGGGCTCACCAAGGCGGCGGCCAAGGAGGTGGCATTCGCGGGGGTGCGCGTCAACGCGGTCCAGCCGGGGCTCATCCGCACCGCCATGACGCTGGCCATGCCCGAGCACGTCTGGGAGGAGAAGTTGGCCGAGATCCCCATGGGGCGCGCAGCCGAGCCGAGCGAGGTCGCGCAGGTGGTGCTGTTCCTCGCCAGTGACATGTCCAGTTACATGACCGGCACCGTCCTGGAGATCACGGGCGGGCGGCACATCTGAGTGTGCGGGACCGGGCCGCTCAGCCGAGGTCCCAGCGGATCGGCTGGGCGAGCTCGGAGTGGAACCGCTTCTCGAGGTACGTGGTGTGCTCGTCGATGTGCACGGACATCAGCCGGGAGGCGGTGTCCGCGTCGCGATCGGCGATCGCGGCGTAGATGTCCCCGTGGATGTCGCAGGTCAGTTCGCGCTGGCGCTTCGGGTAGCTGATCCCCATCGAGGCGCCGGCGATGAGGCCCGTCAGCGCGTCGAAGAGATACCCGAAGAGGGCGTTGCCGGAGCTCCAGGCGATGAGTTCGTGAAACAGCTCGGAGTGGGCCGAGAAGGCCGCCGGGTCGCCCAGTCGGTCCCGGGTCTGACGCAGGTTCCCCGCGAGTCGTTCCAGACCGGCGTCGTCGATCCGCGTGGTGGCCAGCCGCGCGATACCCGGCTCGAGGGCCGCGCGGGCCTCCATGATCGTCGAGAACGGGGCGTTCTCGAACTGCAGGAGCAGGCTCAGGCTGGCGGCGAGGGTGCCGCCGTCGGGCTGCTGCACGACCGGGCCGCCGCCCGGGCCGGGCTTGAGCATGATGACGCCCTGGAGCTCCAGGTAGCGCAGCGATTCCCGGAGGGTGCCGCGCCCGACCCCGTACTCCTCCAACATGAGGTGCTCGGGGGGCAGCCGGTCGCCGACGGTGTTCCCGCGGCGGGAGATGTCCTCGACGATCTGCTGGGCGACGAGCAGGGCCGTCTTCTTGGGCCTGCCGACCCCCGGGCGACCGCCGCCGCTGCCTGAACTCATGACAACCATTATCCCCGTCTCCCGGCTCAGGGCATGAGCACGGTGTAGGTCCAGTCCAGGACGGGCGCGTCGCCGTCCTGCCGGTGCGCGGTCACGAGCGACCGGAGGTCGAGCGCCGTGCCACCGCCTGCCGCCTCCACCGCAGCGCCCACCACGATGTCGCTGCTCAGGGTGTCGCCCTCGCGAACTGAGCCGACGTGGTCGCACGAGTGCCACCCGAGCACCGTGAGCATGGACGGCAGGGCGCGCGTGGCCTGCGAGAGCGCGAGCCCGATGGTGTGGCCGCCGTAGACCAACCGACCGGAGCCCGAGGCGCGGCCGTCGTGATGCGTCTGCGCGATGTTCATCGTCAGTCGCGCCAGCGCCGGCGCGTCGGACACCACGTCGGCGCCGACGCGCAGTACGGTGCCGGCCGCGGGGATCGGCGTGAGTCCGCGCGGGAGCGCGGCTCGGTAGGCGTCGAGGTCCCAGCCCTGCGGCGACGCCCACGGCTGCCGGTGGTCGCCGCCGATGGCCGACAGGTCGTCTTCGTGGACGCAGGACCCGGGATCGACACCCGGCGACAGCGGCAGCATCGCGCAGCGGTGGAAGTCCAGGACTGTCCGGCCGTCCTGGTCGGTGGTGGTGATCCGGAGCGCGGCCAATCCGGTGGCCGCGCGGCCGGGTCTGGGGGAGTTGGTCCTGAGACCGACCACCTCGGTCCGCGTCGAGAGGGTGTCACCGATCCGGGGAGCCGTGAGTAGGCGCAGGCCCCGATAGAACAGGTTGGCCTTCACCCGGTGGGTCACCACGGTGGACTGACCGATCGCGATGTCGGTCACCAGCCCGGGGTGCGCCACCGCGACGCCGGTGACCGCGTGGGACAGGTGGCGGTCCAGGGGAAGGCGCAGGCGGTCGCCGAGGACGGCCTGGTGCGCGGCCGCCAGCCCGTCGGTCAGGGTGACCGCGGGGGCCGTGTCGACGACCTGTCCCACCTCGAGCTGGTCGAAATAGGGGCCGCCGATCTCCACGACGGGTCCCTGCGGGGCGGGGTTCCCGGTCATCGCGGCCTCCTTCCGGCGCGGGTGGCGTGCGTCGCGCGGCAGCGCGCCCGACGGCTGACCGATCACACTCTACACAAAACCATGCGCATCATTATTGACTATTGGGCGATGCGTTGCGACGATGAGGTCCGGAGCCCGCCTGACCGGCGGATCGAGATGACGACGAGGTGTTCTGCGGTGCCGGACCTGAACGATGATGAGGCCTACCTCGTTGCGACCGTGCGTCGGTTCATCGATCGCGAGGTCAAGCCGTCCGTGCGCGAGATGGAACACGCGAACGAGTACCCCGAACGCTGGATCGAGCAGATGAAGGCGATCGGTATCTACGGCCTGGCGGTGCCCGAGGAATTCGGGGGGACGCCGGTCTCGATGCCGTGCTACGTCCGCATCACCGAGGAACTCGCCCGCGGGTGGATGTCACTCGCCGGCGCCATGGGCGGGCACACCGTGGTCGCCACACTGCTCGCCGAGTTCGGCACCGAGGAGCAGAAAGCCACCTACCTTCCCCGGTTGGCGACCGGTGAGATCCGGGCCACCATGGCGCTGACGGAGCCCGGCGGGGGATCCGATCTCCAGGCGATGACCACCACCGCCACGACTCAGGGCGAGGAGCTCGTGATCACGGGCACCAAGACGTGGATCTCCAACGCGCGACGCTCCGGCCTCATCGCTCTGCTGTGCAAGACCGACCCGTCCGCGACGCCCAGACACCAGGGCATCTCTATCGTCCTGGTCGAGCACGGTCCCGGACTGACGGTCTCCGAGGACCTGTCCAAACTCGGGTACAAGGGAGTCGAGACCTGCGAACTCGCCTTCGACGGGTACCGCACCCCCGCCTCCCGAATCCTCGGAGCAGAACCGGGTAGGGGCTTCGCGCAGATGATGAAGGGCCTGGAGACCGGCCGGATCCAGGTGGCCAGCCGCGCGCTGGGCGTCGCGGCCGCGGCGCTCGAGGACTCCCTCGCGTACGCGCAGCAACGCGAATCCTTCGGACAACCCATCTGGAAGCACCAGGCCGTCGGGCATCACCTGGCCGACATGGCCACCAAGCTCACCGCCGCCCGCCAGCTCACCCTGTTCGCCGCCGAGAAGGCCGACGCCGGCGAGCGCTGCGACATGGAGGCGGGGATGGCCAAGCTCTTCGCCTCCGAGGTGGGGATGGAGATCGCGCTCGACGCCGTCCGGATCCACGGCGGCTACGGGTACTCCACGGAGTACGACATCGAGCGGTACTTCCGCGACGCCCCGCTCATGATCGTGGGCGAGGGGACCAACGAGATCCAGCGCAACGTCATCGCATCGCAACTGGTGGCACGTGGCGGGTTGGAATGAGGAGAGGACTGTCATGAAGGTGTTCGAGGGGCTGGAGCAGCTCGAGGCCGAGCTCGGCCGGCATGTCGGGTACAGCGACTGGATGGAGATCACCCAGGAGCGCATCGACGCGTTCGCGGAGGCCACCGGGGACCACCAGTGGATCCACGTCGACCCGGCGCGGGCGGCCGAGGGACCGTACGGCCGCACCATCGCGCACGGGTACCTCACCCTGTCGCTGTTGCCGGTGCTCGGCGCCGAGGTCATGGAGATCCGGGGCTTCGCCATGATGATCAACTACGGGGTGGACAAGGTGCGGTTCCCCGCCCCGGTACCGGTCGGGTCACGGATCCGTGCGGGGATCGAGTTGACGTCGCTCCAGCGGAAGTCGTCGGGGGTGCAACTCAACAGTCTGGTGACCGTCGAGGTCGAGGGCTCCGACCGGCCGGCGGTCGTGGCCGAGACCGTGCGGATGATGGTCGAGTGAGGCGACAGGCGCCGGGGCCCGGATCCAGGATGGCCGAGGCGCTGGCCGACGTGGTGATCTGTGAACCCGTGCGGACCGCGGTGGGCCGCCGGGGCGGTGTCCTGGCGCCACTGCAGGCCGCCGACCTCGCCGCGGTCGCGATAGCCGGACTCGTCGACCGCACCGGCCTCGGAACGACGGACATCGACGACGTGATCCTGGGCCAGTGCTACCCCAACGGTGAGGCGCCCGCGATCGGGCGGGTGGCGGCACTCGATGCCGGGCTCGACATCAGCACGCCGGGGATCCAGATCGACCGCCGCTGCGGATCGGGACTTCAGGCCGTGCTCAACGCGGCGATGCAGGTCGCCGTCGGCGTGAGCGAGGTGGTGATCGCCGGTGGCGCGGAGTCGATGTCGAACAGTGAGTTCTACTCCCTGGGTCTGCGCGGCGGGGTCCGCAGCGACCGGGTCGAGTTCATCGACCGCATCGCTCGTGGCCGGGTGACCTCCGGCGGCCGCGACCACCCGGTGGCGGGCGGCATGCTCGAGACCGCCGAGAACCTCCGCGCGGAGTACTCCATCTCCCGGACGGAGCAGGACGAACTGGCGGCCGAGAGCCAGCGGCGCGCGATCGCCGCCCAGGACTCGGGGGTGTTCGACGAGGAGATCGTGCCGGTGCAGGTCCCTCAGCGGAAGGGAGAGCTCGTCGTCGTCGACACCGACGAACACCCCCGGCGAGGCGTCACGGCCGAGTCCCTCGCCGCACTGCGCCCCGTCCGCCTCCGCGTCGACCCCGGCGCGACGGTGACGGCCGGCAACGCGTCGGGGGAGAACGACGGCGCGGCGGTGTGCGTGGTGACCACCCGCGGTCGCGCCGAGGAGCTGGGGCTGCGCGCCTACGTCCGACCGCTCGGTTGGGCGGTGGCCGGCGTCCACCCCGCGCGGATGGGCATCGGCCCCGTTCCCGCGACGGCCCGGTTACTCCGGCAACTCGACCTGCGGCTGGCGGACTTCGACCTCATCGAACTCAACGAGGCGTTCGCCGCGCAGGTGCTCGCGTGCCTGCGGGAATGGGAGTCGGACCACGGGTTCACCGCCGCCGATCGCGAGCGGCTCAACGTCCACGGTTCCGGGATCTCGCTCGGGCATCCCGTCGGGGCCACCGGTACGCGCATCCTCACCACCATGGCGCGCGAACTGGCGCGCCGGGAGGGCCGGCTCGCCCTGGAGACGATGTGCCTCGGCGGTGGGCAGGGGCTGGCGGCGGCCTTCGAGCGGGTGGCGTGACGGGTCACCTGATATTTCACCCAGACTTAACTACAGGGATGTGATTCGGGCGTAGCGTCATCGGCAACGGTCGGTGGGGAAGCCGACCGTCGGGAGGTCCCAGCCGATGATCGTCTGTCTCGATCGGGAGGGGGCCGGCACCCGGCCCCGTCACCACCAGGTGACCTGGGCCGGCCGGTCCAACCCAACACGCTCGCGGGTGCCGCGGGCGAGGAGCGCGCCGTGACCGACACCGTACGTACCTACGTCCTCGACACCTCGGTTCTGCTGTCCGACCCGTGGGCCGTCACCCGCTTCGCCGAGCACCGCGTGGTGCTCCCCATCGCGGTCATCAGCGAGCTGGAGGGCAAACGCAATCATCCCGAGCTGGGCTACTTCGCGCGGGAGGCCCTCCGGCTGCTCGAGGACCTGCGGCTGCGGCACGGGCGCCTCGACGGCGACATCACCGTCACCGACGTCGGCGGCACCCTGCGGGTCGAGCTCAACCACACCGACCAGGCGGTGCTGCCGTCCGGATTCCGTGACACCGGCAACGACTCCCGGATCCTGGCGTGTGCGCTCAATCTGCGGGCCGAGGGCGCCGACACCGTGCTCGTGTCCAAGGACGTCCCCCTGCGGGTCAAGGCGGGTTCGGTGGGCCTGCCGGCCGACGAGTACCACGCCCAGGACGTCGTGCTGACCGGGTACAGCGGGGTCGCCGACCTGCCGGCCACCCAGGACCTCGTCGACACCCTGTTCTCGGAGGGCCGCGCGTCGGGCCTCGCAGCCCGGGCCGCGGGACTGGAGAGCGGGACCCCGGTGCACTGCGGCGTCCGCGTCCAGACCGAGTCGTCGTCGGCTCTGGCGCGCGTCGCCGACGACGGCGGGCTCCGGCTGGTCCGCGGCGACGTCGAGGTCTTCGGCCTGCGCGGCCGCTCGGCCGAGCAGCGCATCGCGATCGACTGCCTGTTGGACGAATCGATCGGGATCGTCTCCCTGGGCGGCCGCGCGGGCACCGGCAAATCGGCGCTGGCCCTGTGCGCGGGCCTCGAGTCGGTGCTGGAGCGGCGCCGGCATCGCAAGATCGTCGTGTTCCGCCCGCTCTACGCCGTGGGCGGGCAGGAACTGGGGTACCTGCCGGGCAGTGAGTCGGAGAAGATGTCCCCCTGGTCCCAGGCCGTGTTCGACACCCTCGAGGGACTGGTCAGCGAGAACGTCATCGACGAGGTCATGGACCGCGACATCCTCGAGGTGCTGCCGCTGACCCACATCCGCGGCAGGAGCCTGCACGACTCGTTCGTGATCGTGGACGAGGCGCAGTCGCTCGAGCGGAACGTCCTGCTCACCGTGCTCTCGCGGCTGGGGACCGGGTCGCGGGTCGTGCTCACCCACGACGTCGCGCAGCGGGACAACCTCCGTGTCGGTCGGCACGACGGCATCCAGGCCGTGGTGGAGAAGCTCAAGGGGCACCCACTGTTCGCCCACGTCACCCTCAACCGTTCGGAGCGTTCCGCCATCGCCGAACTCGTCACCACGATGCTGGAGGAATTCCACCCCGGGGGCTCCTCCGGGGAGCTGCGACGCATCCACGCCGCCTGACTGCAGGCTCCGGCGACCGTGGGATGATGCGGGTCCGGGCGAGCGAGCCCGGGCCCGCATCAAGCATGCCGTATCGGAGGTCTCCCATGTCCCGACGCTCGTCGCCGGCGCCCGCGCTCTGGCTGCTCACCGCCTGCGTCCTGGGGTTGGCCGCGTGTGGCGAGCAGATCCCGGGCGGGATGCCGGCCGAGGCGCAGTCCCAGACCGCTACGGACCAGGGCGCTGCGGACCAGGTCGGTACGGGCCAGGTCGGTACGGACCAGGTCGGTGCGGGCCAGACCGGTGCGGACCAGACCGCTGCGGACCCGGGCGCGGCCGCTCCCGCCGCGGGGGCCGATGCGGACGACCCGATCGTGGTGAAGATCGGCGAGGAGGAGTTCCTCACGAACATGGCCATCTATCGCCGGTACGACGACGCCAAGGAGACCCCGCTCGCGCTCGGGGCCCCGGTCGCCCCGGCAGAGGCGCTCGAGGGTGGCAAGAGGCAGGACTTCGCCGACGGGGCCATCTTCTGGTCACCGCAGACCGGTGCGCAGATCGTCCGCGGGCAGATCCTCGCCACCTACCGCGACAACGGTGGACCTGCCGGTCGGTTGGGGTGGCCGGTGAGCGACGAGATCGCCGAGGGCGAGGTCATCTACTCGGACTTCCAACGCGGACAGATCCGCCTCGAGGACCAGGCCATCCGGGTGGTCGAGCACTCCGGCTGACCCCGGAACGCGACGCGCCGCGGGCCGGGCGCGCCGAGCCCGGGCCGCGGCGCACATCGCGGTACGCACTCATGGCGAGACCGTCGGGTCAGCGCTCGCGGTCGAGACCCGTCATCCCCAGGACGTCGAGGCGCCGGTCGAGCTCGGACTCGGACAGTGGATCGGGGACGAAGCCGAGCGCGATGACGGCCTCGCGGATGGTGATCCCCTCGGCGAGGGCGTGCTTGGCGACCCGGGCGGCCTCCTCGTAGCCGATCGCCGAGTTCAGCGGCGTGACGATCGAGGGGGAGGACTCGGCGAGCCGTCGCATGCGATCGGTGTCCGGCTCGATCCCGTCGATGCAGCGCTCGGCGAACAGCGTGGACGAGTTCGCGAGGATCCGGACCGACTCGAGCACGTTGCGCGCCATCACCGGGATCGCGGTGTTGAGCTCGAAGGCGCCGCTCGCACCGGCCCACGCCACGGCCGCGTCGTTCCCCACGACCTGCGCGGCGACCTGCGCGACCGTCTCACACAGCACCGGGTTGACCTTGCCGGGCATTATCGACGACCCCGGCTGCAGGTCCGGAAGGTGGATCTCCGACAGCCCGGTCATGGGGCCCGACCCCATCCACCGGATGTCGTTCGCGATCTTGGTGAGCGAGACGGCGACGGAACGCAGGGCCCCGGACAGCTCGACAAGGCCGTCGCGGGCGGCCTGGGCCTCGAACGGATCCGCCGCCAGACGGAGCTCCTCCAGGCCGGTGAGGGAGCGCAGCTCCTCGACCACAGCGGAGCCGAAGCCGTCGGGGGCGTTGAGGCCCGTGCCGGCGGCGGTTCCACCGATCGGCAACTCGCCGACACGGGGCAGCGTCCCGCAGACGCGCTCGACCCCGGCGCGGATCTGCCGGGCGTAGCCGGCGAACTCCTGTCCGAGCGTCACCGGCACGGCGTCCATCAGGTGGGTGCGCCCGGGCTTGACCACCTCGCGCCACTGACCGGCCTTGGTCTCGAAGGACTCGGCGAGGGTGTTCAGCGCGGGCACGAGATCGGCGATCACGACCTCCGTGGCCGCGACGTGGGTCGCCGTCGGGAAGGTGTCATTGGACGACTGTGACATGTTCACGTCGTCGTTGGGGTGCACGGTGACGCCCTCTGCCGCGCAGAGCGAGGCGATGACCTCGTTGGTGTTCATGTTGGAACTCGTGCCCGAGCCGGTCTGGAACACGTCGACGGGGAAGTGCTCGTCCAGTTCACCCTCGGCGATGCGGCCGGCTGCGGCGACGATCGCGTCGACCTTGTCCCGGTCGAGCAGTCCCAGCCGACCGTTGACCGTCGCACAGGCGGACTTGAGCAGACCGAGCGCGCGGATCTGCGCTCGTTCGAGCCCGCTGCCCGAGACGGGGAAGTTCTCGACGGCACGCTGGGTCTGTGCCCGCCAGAGAGCGTCGACGGGGACCCGGACCTCGCCCATCGTGTCGTGTTCGATACGGAATTCAGTTTGATCGGCCATACCGGTCAGACTAGGCGCGCCCGCCGCACCGTGCAGGAGGACGGAAGCGGCGGGCGCGGGGTGCCGGGAGGGATCAGTTGCCGCCGGCGGCCTGGCCGTAGTTGACGGCGGAGAACTCGCGGAGCTTCTCCATCTTGTGGCGCCCCTCGACGTGGCGGACGGTGCCCGACTTGGACCGCATCACCAGCGAGCGGGTGACGGCGCCGTTGGCGCGGTAGCTCACACCGCGGACCATGTCGCCGTTGGTGATGCCGGTGGCGGCGAAGAAGCAGTTGTCGCCCTTGACCAGGTCATCCGTGCCGAGGATCGCGTCGACGTCGAGTCCGGCGTCGACCGCCTTCTGGCGCTCCGCCTCGTCCTGCGGCCACAGCTGGCCCTGGATCTCGCCGCCCATGCACTTCAGCGCGCACGCGGTGATGATCCCCTCCGGGGTACCGCCGATGCCCATGAGCATGTCCACCGAGCTGTCGTCGGAGGCCGCGGCCACACCGCCGGCGACGTCGCCGTCCATGATGAGCCGGACCTTGGCGCCCGCGGCACGGATCTCGGCGATGAGCTCGGCGTGGCGCGGCCGGTCGAGCACGCACACCGTCATGTCCCCGACGTCGATGTTCTTGGCCTCCGCGACCGAGCGGATGTTCCACTCAGTGGACTTGGCGAGGTCGATCCTGCCCACGGCGTCCGGGCCCACGGCGATCTTGCGCATGTAGAACACGGCCGACGGATCGAACATCGAACCGCGCTCGGCGACGGCGATCACCGCGATCGAATTGGGCCGACCCTCCGCCATGAGGCGGGTGCCGTCGATCGGGTCCACGGCCACGTCGACGGCCGGCCCCTCGCCGGTGCCGACCTTCTCACCGTTGTAGAGCATGGGCGCCTCGTCCTTCTCGCCCTCGCCGATCACCACGACGCCGTCCATGTCGACGGTCGAGATGAGCTCGCGCATCGCGTCCACCGCGGCACCGTCGCCACCGTTCTTGTCGCCACGACCGACCCACCGCCCGGCGGCCAGGGCGGCGGCCTCGGTCACACGGACCAGCTCCATTGCGAGGTTTCGATCGGGACGCTTGGTGGGTGACATAGGTGGTCTGGCTCCTCGTGAACGCTGGCTGGGGTTGAAGGTGGCACGGGCGCGACGGTGGCGCGCACGGCCGCGGTGGGATGTCGGCGCCCATTGTTCCACCTCGGCCACCCCGCCGGGGGCCACGCGTCGGACTCGCCCCGGGTGGGTGGGATACTCGCAGGCGTGGCCGAGGCGAAACCGAGAATCCTGCAGGGCAACCGCGACATGTTCTGGTCGGTGGTGGTGCTCATGGTGATCTGCGGCGTCTTCGCCGGAGTGGCCGGACTGTGCACCTTCAGCCCGTCCGGCCCGCAGCAGGGCCAGATCCCCGACTTCGACGCGCGGGCGTCGCTGGAGCAGGACGCCCGGAGCCTGGACTTCCCGATCCGCTCGCCGGAGGTCCCGGAGGGGTGGACCGCCAACTCGGGCCGTGTCCAGGGCTTCGCCGGGACCACCTCCAGCCACGTCGGCTGGGTGACGGGCGAGCGCAGCTACATCGAACTCGTCCAGTCCGACGCCCCCGAGGACGCGTTCCGGTCGCTCGGCGGCGGGCCGCGGCCCAGCCGGACCATGGTGCCCGTCTCCGGGCGCGAGTGGGCCGTCCTCACCGGGGACGACGTCCGACCGGTGTGGGTGCTCGACCTCGACGACGTCCGCGTGGCCGTCACCGGCTCCGCGCCGACGTCCGACTTCGAGTCACTCGCCGCCGCCGTACAGGACGTCGAGCCGCTGCCCGCGCCGTAGACGCCCGGCGTGCCGTGCCCGCGGTGATCGCACCGGGGCGGCGGTAGGCGTTCGCGCCCGGCCGGGCGACGGGATCACCCCCGGCCGGAGTCGCCCTCGTCGTCGTCACCCAGGACGGCGTCGATGCGCGCACGCGCGCCGTCGAGGTGTTCGGTGCACCGCTCGGCGAGTTCCTCGCCCCGCTCCCACAACGCCAGTGAGGCGTCCAGATCCTGACCGCCGGCCTCGAGGATGCGGACCACCTCGATCAACTCGTCGCGGGCCTGCTCGTATCCCAGCTCGGAGACGGGGGTCTGCTCGTCGGACATCAGGACTGCTCCTCGGTCGGTTCGGTGGAAGGGGTGGGGCGGCCGGCGGCGGGTGTCGACCCGAGTGCCGCCGCGGAGATGGAGCCGTCGGAGACGCGGATCCGCAGCTGCGATCCGGGTGGGGCGTCGGCGATCGACGAGACCACCCGGCCGTCGTGACTCCCGGCGACGGACTGCACCACGGCATAGCCACGGGCCAGGGTGGCGGCGGGCCCGAGCGTGGTGAGACGCGCCGACAGGTGGCCCAGCGACGTGGACTCCGAGTCGATGATCCGGGTGATGTCGCGTCGGGCCGCGCGCAGTGCCTCGGCGACGATCTCCGCCCGCGACTCGACGATCCCGTACGGGTTCGCCATGCACGGCCGCGACCGCACGGCCGCCAGCTGGTTGCGCTCCCGGTCCACCCAACCGCGCAGCGCCCGGGCGGTACGGGACCGGGCCTCGGCGATACGACGACGCTCCTCGATCACGTCGGGCACGACCCGCTTGGCCGCATCGGTCGGGGTGGCCGCCCGCAGGTCGGCGACGAGATCCGACAACGGCGAGTCGGGCTCGTGGCCGATCGCGGAGACCACCGGGGTGCGGCACCGCGAGATCGCGCGGATGAGAGCCTCGTCGGAGAAGGGGAGCAGGTCCTCGACCGACCCGCCGCCGCGGGCGAGGATGATGACGTCGACGACGGGGTCGGCGTCGAGCTCGGCCAGCGCGTCCAGGATCTGGGGCACAGCCGACACCCCCTGCACCGGGGTGTTGCGCACGGCGAAACGCACGTCCGGCCAGCGGCCGCGGGCCACCTCCACGACGTCGCGTTCGGCGGCGCTCGCCCGACCGGTGATCAGGCCGACGCACGTGGGCAGGAACGGCAGGGGCCGCTTGAGTCGGGGATCGAACAGCCCCTCCGCCGACAGCGCCTGCTTGAGCCGCTCGATGCGGGCGAGGAGCTCGCCCACGCCCACCGGGCGGATCTCCGAAACCTGCAGGGAGAACGACCCGCGGCCCGTGTAGAAGCGGGGCGTCCCCCGCACGACCACCCGGCTGCCCTCGGTGACCGGCACCGGCGACTCCGAGATGAGCCTGGGCGGACACGTGAGCGTCAGCGAGTTGTCGACGGAGGGGTCACGCAGGGTGAGGAACGCGGTGCGGGTGCCGGGGCGCAGGCTCAGCTGGGTGATCTGACCCTCGACCCACACCGCCCCGAGCCGGTGGATCCACGCCGCTATCTGGTCCGAGACCACCCGGACCGGCCACGGCTGCTCGGCGCTGCTCGGCGTGCGCGGGGACGAGGCCGTCACGCGTCGCGGGGGGCGACGCGGCCGGTCGGCACGTCGGGGTCGTCGTCCCGGTCGCGGGCGGCTCTCGAGGACGACCCGTAGACCCGGTAGGACACGTCCAAGACCTCGTCGGGGTCGGCCTCGTCCTCGTCGAACGTCGCCCACTCCGGCTGGTCGGACCGCGCCGGGAACACCGAGGCGAGCACCTTGTCGCCCTTGACGGCCAGGTCCGTGAGGGTCTGACCGGCGTGGAGATAGGACTGGACCAGGCCGCCGGCGACCCGCACGGGGATCGCGGGCAGCGTGGTGACCGCCTCGACCGCACGGCCGGGCAGGGCCACGACACGCTCCGCCGCGGTGGCAGCGAGACCGATCGAGGCACGGGTCAGGAACAGGGGTCGGAGCATGCGGACCTCTCTGCCGGGGGGCGTGAAGGGAGGCGTAATGGTCGAAATCCAGTATGAACCGTACCCTGGGGACATGACCGAGCAGACCGACATGATCGCCGAACCGGCAACCAAGCGGGTACTTCTCGCGGAACCGCGCGGCTACTGTGCCGGCGTCGACCGAGCCGTCGAGACGGTCGAGAAAGCCCTGGCCAAGCACGGGGCGCCGCTGTACGTCCGTAAGGAGATCGTCCACAACAAGCACGTGGTCGAGTCGTTCACCGACCAGGGCGTGATCTTCGTCGACGAGACCGACGAGGTCCCGCACGGGGCGAACCTGGTGTTCTCCGCGCACGGCGTCTCGCCCGCCGTCCGGGAGAGCGCTCTCCAGCTCGAACTCAAGACGTTCGACGCCACCTGCCCCCTGGTGACCAAGGTCCACACCGAGGTCAAGCGCTTCGCGCGCGAGGGTTACCTCATCCTGCTGGTGGGCCACGAGGGCCACGAGGAGGTCGAGGGGACCGCCGGTGAGGCGCCCGACGTGGTGACGCTGGTCGACGGCCCCGAGTCCGTGGACGCGCTGGACATCCCCGTGGACACCGAGAAGCTGATCTGGCTCTCGCAGACCACGCTCAGCGTGGACGAGACCATGGAGACGGTGCGCCGCCTCAAGCAGAAGTACCCCACGCTCATCGACCCGCCGTCCGACGACATCTGCTACGCCACGCAGAACCGTCAGGTCGCGGTCAAGACCATGGCCCCGCAGTGCGACCTGGTGATCGTGGTGGGGTCACAGAACTCGTCCAACTCCGTGCGACTGGTGGAGGTCGCGCTGCAGGCGGGAGCCCGCGACGCGCACCTGGTGGACTACGCCAAGGAGATCGACACGTCCTGGTTCGAGGGCGTCACCACCGTCGGCGTGACCTCGGGCGCGTCCGTGCCGGAGATCCTCGTCCGCGGAGTGGTGGACCTGCTCGCCGACCACGGCTTCGGTGACGTCTCCACCGTCCGGACGGCGCAGGAGACCATCACGTTCTCGCTGCCCCGCGAACTGCGGGTTCCCAAGAAGGTCTGATACGCGCCCCCGCCCGACGGTAGGTGGCGGGGAGGACGCGGTAGCCGTCAGCGCCCCGTCGCACCCCGCCTCAACGGCGGGCGTGTGCCGGGGCGCTGCGCTGGATGGGCGGCGCCGCGGGGCGGGCGACCCGCGGCCGCGGCTCCAGCACCAGAGCACGGATCAGGGCGATCGCCACCACCACGACGGTCGTGGTGATCATCAGAGGGAAGCGGGTCGCCAGCGGCAGGATGATCGACACGAGCTGGGACCGCGAGAAGACGTCCGCGCCCGAACCGACCCCGGAGACGACGTAGACCAGCGGGACCAGCAGGGCCATGATGATCGGTGGCTGCACCCCCGCGACGAACACCGAGCGCCGCGCGACCGCGAGCACGGACACCACGCAGCCGAGGAAGAACGCGACCGTGAAGCCCGCGCCGAGGTCCCCGGAAACCGAGTCGATGGCCACGCCGGTCAGCGAGATCGCCACCGCCAGGAGGACCGCGGTCCAGGCAGGCAGCCCCCGCGTCGAGGACAGCACGGACCGCTCGTCCGCGGGTACCCGTCCACTCCTGCGTCTAGTCACGGGAGAAGACTCTAACCTCCCAGTCGGCGGGCGAGGAAACGGCCGAACCGCCGTAGCGGGTTGGGCTTCTCCGCCTCCTGCTCCTGCGGGGACGGGCGGTAGCCGTCGACCGCCTTCGGATCGACGGGGCCCGCCGCCGGCGGGGGTTCATCCGACAACCCCGGGGCGGCGGTGGTGGAGCCGCCGCCCACCTCGTCGTCGTCGGCCTCCACGGTGACCCCTGCGCCCGCACTGGTGGGGACCGGGCGCCGGGGCCCGGCGATGTCGGGGCGCTCGTCGATCATCCCGGCCATGATCGCGGTACTGCTCTTGCGCAGAGGTGCGAAGCGCGAGCTCGACAGCTCGGCGAGCCACGCGGTCAGACGTCCCTCGTCTGTCGCCGACGCCAGATCCGACGCGGTCACATCACCGGTACGCAGGTCGATCTGCTCGTTGATGTAGCGCAGCGCGACCGCCAGTACCGCGAGGAGCGGGACGGCCAGGAACGCGCCGATGATGCCGAACAGCGTGCTACCCGCGGCCACGCCGAGCAGGATGACCCCCGGGTGCAGGTTCATCGCCCGCGACTGGACGATCGGCTGGAGAACATTGCCCTCGAGCTGCTGCACGAGAATGATCACGACCAGGACGATGATCGCGGTCGTGAAGCCGTTGGCGACCAGGGCGATGAGGACTGCGAGCGCACCCGCGGTGAAGGCGCCGACGATGGGGATGAACCCGGCGATGAACGTGATGACGGCCAACGCCCACGCCAGCGGTACGCCCAGGATCACCAGAGCCAGACCGATGAGCACCGCGTCGACGAACGACACGATCGCCTGGGCGCGGATGTAGCCGCCGAGGGTGTTCCAGGCGCGGGTCAGGACCTCGGTCAGGTGACGGCCGGCGGTGCGCCCGGAGATGCGGCGGACGAACGGGAGGAACCTCGGCCCGTCCTTGATGAAGAAGAACGTCAGGACCAGAACCAGCACGAGGGTGATCACGAAGGACCCCACCGCGCTGACACCGCTGAACACACCCGAGGCGATCTGGTCACCGCGGTCCTGCAGGGTGGAGCTGAGCTGCTCGAGGACCCCGTCGAGCTGCTCGTCCCGGATGTTCAGCGGCGGTCCGCGCAACCAGTCCTGGACCTGGGTGATCGCCTCCGAGGTCTGGTCGGCGAGCTGCACGCTCTGCTCGACGATCGACGGGGCGATGAGGGCGACCACGCCCGAGACGAGGCCGAGTGACGCGATGATGGACAACAGCGAGGCCAGCGTCTTGGGGACCCTGTGCCGCACCATCCACCCCGTCGGCGGCCACAGCACCGTGGAGACGATGAGCGCCAACAGGATCGGGAGGATGCCGACCCACAGGGCGCCACCGATCCTCGATACCAACCAGCCCGCGACGAGAAGGATGGCCAGTCGCAGGGCCCAGTCGGTGACCCAGCGCCCGCCCAGTCCGATGAGGACGGAACGGTCGACGTGCTGCTCCTGGTCCTCGACGGGGGGACGCGGTTTCGGCTCGTCGGTCATGGGTCACATGATGTCAGAGGTCACGGTGGTGTGCTCCCTGACGAGGCGCCCGACGGCCGCGGGGGAGGAGCCGGGGTGCTGTCCGTAGACTGTGCCCTCGTGAGCCTCACCCTCGGAATCGTCGGACTGCCCAACGTCGGTAAGTCGACCCTGTTCAACGCCCTGACGAACAACGACGTCCTCGCGGCGAACTACCCGTTCGCCACCATCGAGCCCAACGTCGGCGTGGTCGATCTGCCGGACCCACGCCTGAACCGACTCGCGGAGATCTTCGGCTCCGAGCGGATCCTGCCCGCCGTCGTGTCGTTCGTCGACATCGCGGGCATCGTCAAGGGCGCCAGCACCGGTGAAGGGATGGGCAACAAGTTCCTCGCCAACATCCGTGAGGCCGACGCGATCTGCCAGGTCGTGCGCGTCTTCGACGACCCGGACGTCATCCACGTCGACGGCAAGGTCGATCCGATGGCCGACATCGAGGTGATCGCCACCGAGCTGATCCTGGCCGACCTGGAGACCATCGAGAAGGCGATCCCGCGGCTCGAGAAGGACTCGCGCAAGGACAAGTCCCTCGTGGCGTTGTTGGACGAGGTCCGCAAGGCGCAGGCCGTGCTCGAGGACGGGCGCACACTGTTCAAGGCCCAGGACGAGATCGACCGCGGCCTCCTGCGCGACCTGCACCTCATGACCGCCAAGCCCTTCCTCTACGTCTTCAACGCCGACGAGTCGGTGCTCACGAGCGACGAGCGCAAGGATGAGCTGAGCGCCGCCGTGGCGCCGGCCGACGCCGTGTTCCTCGACGCCAAGGTGGAGGCCGAGCTGCAGGAACTCGACGAGGAGGACGCCATGGAGCTGCTCGAGTCGATCGGCCAGACCGAACCGGGCCTCAACGCACTGGCCCGCGCGGGCTTCCACACCCTCGGGCTGCAGACCTACCTCACCGCCGGCCCCAAGGAGTCGCGCGCCTGGACGATCCGCAAGGGCGACACCGCCCCCAAGGCCGCCGGCGTCATCCACACCGACTTCGAGAATGGCTTCATCAAGGCCGAGATCGTCTCCTTTGACGACCTCGACGCCGCCGGCTCGATGGCCGCCGCCAAGGCCGCCGGCAAGGTGCGCATGGAGGGCAAGGACTATGTCATGGCCGACGGCGACGTGGTGGAGTTCCGGTTCAACGTGTGAGTCGGCCGGTCACCGAGCATGCATGCCGACGTTGACCACATTGCCTGATGCGTCGCGGTAGAAGAACCGGACGACGCCCCACTTCTCTGATCTGAGCCGGTGCACGATCTGGAGACCTGCCGCCACGGTGCGGTCGTACGCGGTCTGAACGTCGTCCACGAAGATTGAGACGTCTGGGTTCTCCGGGGCTTGTGTCATCGGCGGTGATCAGACTCAGACCGTCAGATCGGGAACGATGCGTTCGATGTTCATGACAGCACCATCGCCCTCCGCGATTCGCCGCACAAGAGAACGGTGTGTGCCGGGGCTCGGTGGGATGCGGGTTTACCATGCGGAAACCGGGACATCGCACACCTCGGTCCGGATCCGATCACGCGGAACCGCCGCGCCTCAGGAGGGCTTCCATGACCCGCTACCGCTACTTCGCAGCCTCGACCCTCGATGGGTTCCTGGCCGACGATGAGCACTCCCTGGCCTGGCTTTTCAAGCACGATATCGACGAGAACGGGCCGGGCAGCACCGCGGCGTTCCTCGTCGATGTGGGAGCCCAGGTCATGGGCTCGTCCACGTATATGTGGGTGCTCGAGCACGACCGTGAGTGGCTGCCGGAGATCCCCACCTTCGTGTTCACCCACCGCAGTCTGGAGGCGGCGAACGAACATGTCTCCTTCGTCGCCGGGGACCCTGTGGATCATCGCGGAGCTCTTGAATCCGCGGCCGGCGGCCGCGATGTGTGGGTGATGGGGGGTGGTGGCATCGCGGCAGAATTCGCGGGGGCCGGGATGCTCGACGAGGTGGTGGTCTCGATCGCGCCCGTGACCCTCGGTTCAGGAAAGCCGCTGTTCGGCGGTGCCTTCGATCTCCAACTCACGGGGTGCGAGCGGAACCGTGACTTCGTGGTGGTCCGGTACGACGTCCAGGGGCCACTGACAAGCCCTTGAAATTGCGCGCGGTTCAGCCCAGCTGACGTGATGAACGCGCGAGCTGTGCCACGGGGTCGCCCGGGATCCGGATGACTGAACCCTGGCTACCTCACTGCCTCGGTGAGGGACGCGGCAGAAATCTCCTCGCGAACGATGCGAGCGCCCGCGCTGAGCGCGCTCAACTTCGCGAGCGCGATGTCCCGTGGGAAGGGCGCCATCCCGCAGTTCGTACTCGGCAGGAGTTTGTCCGCGTCGACGAACCCGAGTGCCCGCCGGAGAGTGGCGGCGACCTCGTGCGGGGTCTCGACGCGCTCGTCTGCCACGTCGATCGCCCCGAGCATGACCTTCTTGCCCCGGACTAGCTCGACGAGGTCAATCGGGACACGAGAGTTGTGGCACTCCAGCGAGATGATGTCGATGCTGGACTGCTGCAGTAGTGGAAACGACTCCTCGTACTGTCGCCATTCCGACCCGAGGGAGGCCTTCCAGTCGGTGTTGGCCTTGATCCCGTAGCCGTAGCAGATGTGTACCGCGGTCTCCGCGCGGAGTCCCTCGGCTGCTCGTTCCAGTGCCGCCACGCCCCAGTCCTTCATCTCGTCGAAGTAGACGTTGAACGCGGGCTCGTCGAACTGGATGATGTCGACCCCCGCGGCCTCGAGATCTCGGGCCTCCTGGTTGAGGATCGTCGCGAACTCCCACGCCAACTTCTCACGGCTCTTGTAGTGGCCGTCGTAGAGCGTGTCGATCATCGTCATGGGGCCGGGGAGCGCCCACTTGATCGGCTGATCGGTCTGCTGCCGGAGGAACCTCGCGTCGTCGACGAACACGGGCTTTGAGCGGCTCACGTCGCCGATTACTGTGGGCACGCTCGCGTCGTAGCGGTTGCGGATCCGGACGGTCTCGCGCCGATCGAAGTCGACGCCGTCGAGATGCTCGATGAAGGTCGTGACGAAGTGCTGACGGGTCTGCTCGCCGTCGCTGACGATGTCGATGCCGCGGTTGCTCTGTTCGTGGGCTGCGATACGCAGCGCGTCCTGTTTGCCCTCGCTCAGCTCGTCGCCCTGCAACCGCCAGGGCGACCAGAGGACTTCAGGCTGGGCGAGCCACGAGGGCTTGGGCAGGCTGCCGACGGTGGACGTGGGCAGGATCCGGTTCATGGTCGACTTTCCTCCGGTGGTCATCCGACGAGAACGGCGTGGCGGGCGGCCCACTGCTCGAGGAGTTCTCGGTGCGGCTTGATGAAGTGTTCTTCCGTGTACGCGCCCTGCTTCTTCGCGAGCTGACTGCGCTCGTCACGGTCGTAGACAATCGGGGTGCGCGAGTAGTCCTGTTGATCCAAGGACGGCCGGTAGACGTCAGTTGCGGCCGAGTGCGCGTTGTAGATCTCCGGCCGATAGATCTTCTGGAACGTCTCCATGACGCTGATCGTGCCGATGAGCTGCAGGTCCGAGTAGTCGTTGAGCAGTTCGCCGCGGAAATAGAACGCGAGCGGGGCGACCCCGCCGGGTGGCATGAAGTACCTGACCTGGAGCCCCATCTTGTGAAAGTACTCGTCGGTCAACGAGTAGTCGTTCTGCTGGTACTCGGCGCCGAGGACCGGGTGCTGGTAGCCGGTCCGGTGGTAGGTCCTGCTCGTCGACACGCTGATGCAGATCACGGGATCCACCTCGAATCGTTCCCCGTACGCCGCGGAGTCGAGAAAGTGCTGAAACAGCTTTCCGTGCAGGACACCGAAGTCGCTGGGCACGGTGAACTCGGAGCTTCCTTCATTGACCGACGGCAGCCGAACGCTGAAGTCGTAGTCGCGGACGTAGGACGAGAAATTGTTGCCCACGATGCCCGGCAGGCGGTGCCCGGTCTGGTGATCGACGATCTGGATATCCAGTACCTCGATCAGGGGGAACCCGTGATCGGCATCGTCCGTATAGAACTGCAGGTCCGCGGAGACGATCTCGAGTTCGACCGAATAGCGGTCCCCGGTCGGGTTATCCCGGCGTGCGAGGTCGTTGAATCGGTGGTTGATCATCGACAGGGTTCGGCGGAGATTCTGCTGCCGATGCTCGCCGCGAGCCAGGTTCGCGAAGTTCGTGGTGGTCCGAGAGCTCTCCGACGGAGAGTAGTTCTCGTCGAAGCGGGTGGTGGTGATGCTGAACGTGAGTTCGTTCGACATGTACGTCCAATTCAGGGCTTGGTCGGCCGGGCTCGGCGCTGCGGAAATTCTGTATCCCCATCCTGCAGTCCCAGTTCAGGTATCGGGTAACTAACGTTTGCTATGGATCTCTATAGGCTGTAGCTATGCGCCGGGAATCCAGAGGTATCACACTCCAGCAGCTGCACTACTTCATCGAGGTCGTCGCGGAGGGCTCGATCACCGGCGCTGCGGAGTTGCTCTACGTCACCCAGCCGACCATGTCCGCCGCGATGAAGGACCTCGAATCCAGGGTGGGGCGCACCCTGCTTGCCCGGTCCGCCCGGGGAGTGACGCTGACCGACGAGGGCGCGGAATTCCTCGGCTACGCCCGACAGGTCGTCGAACAGATGTCGCTGCTGGAGCAGCGCTACCTCGGCCAGCCACCCTCACGGCGGTTGCTCGGGGTATCCGCACAGCACTACTCGTTCGTCGTGGAGGCGTTCATCCGGATGGTCAGGTCCGGCGACGCGGAGCAGTACGAGTTCTCGCTCCGGGAGACCCGCACGTGGGACATCATCGAGGACGTCCGGACACTCCGCAGTGAGGTGGGAGTCCTCTACCGGAATGACTTCAACCGCAAGGTCATCGACAAGCTGTTGCGGGACTCCGGGCTGGTGTTCCACCCGCTGTTCACGGCGACCCCGCACGTGTTCATCTCCCGGCAGAACCCCCTGGCCACCAGGGACCACGTCACGCTCGAGGATCTCGCAGACCTTCCGCGGCTGACGTTCGACCAGGGCGCGAACAACTCGTTCTACTTCGCCGAGGAGATCCTCTCCACACTCTCCAGTGCCCGGGAGATCCGGGTGTCCGACCGTGCGACCATCTTCAACCTCATGATCGGGCTGGACGGCTACACGATCTCGACCGGCATCATCAGTGACGACCTGGATCCCGAGATCGTCGCCATCCCCCTCGAAGTGGACCAGAGCATCGAGATCGGATGGATCAGCCACTCCGGAATCCCGCTCACCGAACAGGCGCAGCGCTACCTGGCCGAGATGCGGGCCGTCGTGGCCGACTACGGAATCGACCTGCTCGACGCCCGTGAACGCCCGGGCGGGCCTAGTCGGAGTCGGGACGTCGGCGGTTCTCCTTGATGGCACCGCGCCGGCTCTTGGCTTCCAGTCGGCGGCGCTGCGAACCCCGGGTCGGGCGCGTCGGTCGACGGGGACCCGCCGGGGCAACGGCCTCACGAAGAAGCCCGGCGAGACGGACGCGGGCCGCGGCCCGGTTCCGCCGCTGGGAACGCTCCTCGGAGGCCGCGATCGTCAGTACCGTGTCGTCGAGCTGAGAGGCGAGATTGCGCAGCACCCGGGCCCGCTGCGTCTCTTCGAGTGCAGTGGTGGTGGCGAGATCGAGGCTGAGCTGGACCCGCGAATCTGTGGTGTTGACGCCCTGGCCGCCGGGGCCGGAGGAGCGGGAGAACTGCTCGACGAGCTCGACCGCCGGGATCCGGAGGCCGTGTGGTGCCCCGGGCCCCGGCGCGATGAGCAGATCGTCCATGGTGTCATTGTCCCCGCTCGTCCTCAGGCGCCTTTCGCCGCAGAGTCAGTCGACCTCCAGCTCGTACACGCCAGAGGTGTCAGTGAACAGTGCGGTGTCACCGGGGCGGGCAACGGCAAGGAAATCGGCGCCCCACCGGAACCGGTCGGTGAACGAGCACACGTCCCAGATCTCGTGGTTGGCCGCGTCGTCCATGTACTCCTCGGATTCCAGTCCGGTCACCGATTCGATGCTGTCCCCGACGAACGTCACCCACCGCGGCGGGTGCTGGGCGTGCAGCTTCGACAGGAACACGGGCAATCCGCTCGCTCCACCGGATGCCACGGTGCTCTCCCGGGTCACGTCGAGGAGGGCATCGACGGATCCGGCGGCGTCGACCAGCGCATCCCAGCCGTTGGTCGCCGCGAACCCGGCTTCGGCATCGGTGAGCAGGCGAAGGGTGCGCATGTGTCCGACGACTGTGCCGCCCTCGGTACGGACCTCGTCAAATGTCGAGCCCCAGCGCGATCCCGTCGCCATGATCGCGGAGATCCCGGTGCCGTTGAGAAACGGGCCGTCGTTGCGCCACGGCGCCTCGACGGGTGGCACGCGCCGGTGGGCGGCGATGTCGTCACAGACGATCTACAGGGCGACCTGCGCCGCCCCCTGCTGACCGTCGAGAACCTCGACGGCGAGTTCGACCCGCTCACCCGAGTCGGTCGGGAGTCTGGACACGCCGGCGGTCATCACGGTGATCGGTCCGTTCGCAGGACACTTCTCGATGACCCGGACAGCGCCCCCGATCAGCTCGGGATACATCGAGGGATCCACCCCGAACGCATCGAAGACGTGCATCGGGAAAGCCTCGTCGGCGGTCATGGGCACAGTCTGGCAAGCGACCTGAAGCCCTGCAAGGTGTCGAGACCGGTGCGCCGAGCCGGGACGCGTGAAAAGGGGTGCCGGCAGCTGCAGCCGTTCGGGTCGACGTGGCCGCCGGTGAAGTCGTCGTCGTCAAAAAACATCGCGGCCACGGATTCCGGGTCCGGCGACAGCTACCCCTGATGCTCGAGACGGGACCTGCGTCGAAGGGACTTGGGGGTCCTGCGGAGGAACACCGCGTCGGACTCATCGAAGGTCTCGGCCGTCCGCGGATCCGCCAGCGCCCACCCCAGGTACAGGTGCGGCATGATCGACGGCTTACGCCACACCCACACGCCGCGCATCGGCTCACCGAAGATCTCCACGCCACTGATCACATCGCGCTCGGCGAAGCTGTCGCCGAGGCGGATGGCCCTGTCGCGCTGCGAGGCCTCCAGAACCTCGTCGATCCACGCCGTCACCGCGGCGCGCTGGCGGCGCAACACCTCGGGCGGCACGATCGTCATGAACAGCGCCACATACACAAGCACCGGCCGCAGCCACCACGCCGGAAGGGAGGAGTAGTTCCTGCGGACCTCGGCTGCGGTCCCTGACGGAGGGAGATCGGCCAGCGATGGCACCCACAGATCGGCCAGATCGGGCCCGCGGCCGAGACGGTCGAATATGCCTCGCGGATCGCACGGACAGGAAGACTTTACAGCCGTCGAAACAGCCTCTCCGCAAGGGGAGAAGCATTGTAGGGCCTTCGAAGTGGTTCGGCCCGGCGGCTCAGTGGGATTCGTCGTAGAGGGCCCGGGCTTCGAGGACGCTGGGGAGCTCGGACTCGATGATCGCCGTCAGTTGCTGGAGCGGATCGGCGACCCGGAGGCCGAGCGGGGCGAGTGCATAGGTGACGTGCGGCGGGATAGTGCTGTGCACCGTGCGGACGACCATGCCATCCCGTTCGAGGTCGCCCAGAGTCTGGGAGAGCATCCGGTCGCTGATGCCGTCGACGCGGCGCCGGACCTCACTGAAGCGCAGGGGCTCGTCGGCCAGCCGTAGCGCCACGATCGTGAGCGCGCCCCACCGGCCGGTGAGGTGCTGCAGGGCTCCCCGGGATGAGCAGCCCCGGGCGAACACGTCGGCCGGGAGGGGCTCGTGGGGCGCGTGGTCAGGGGAGGTCATACCCGCCATCATGGCATACGTAATTGCTAACAAATGGGTTGCGCTAATAGAAAGTTAGTGGCAAAGTGGGTGACGAATCACCAACCAACTAACCCAAGGAGTTCTTCCCATGCGTATCGCAGTAACCGGAGCAACCGGCCATCTCGGCGGTCTGGTCATCGACTCTCTGCTCGCCCGCGGCGTCGAAGCGTCCGACATCGTCGCCGTGGTCCGTGACGAAGCAAAGGCGGAGCCCCTCGCCGCGAAGGGCCTGAAGCTCGGCGTCGCCTCCTATGAGGACGA
This sequence comes from Dietzia maris, assembly GCF_014144855.1. GTDB lineage: Bacteria > Actinomycetota > Actinomycetes > Mycobacteriales > Mycobacteriaceae > Dietzia > Dietzia kunjamensis. The sequence goes on from NZ_JAALDN010000123.1 coordinate 30,459, forward strand.
GGCGGCACTCACCGAGGCGCTCGAGGGCGTCGATCGACTCGTCCTGGTATCGGGTAGTGAGGTGGGCCAGCGCCTCGCGCAGCACACCAACATCATCAATGCCGCCAAGGCCGCCGGGGTCTCGCTGATCGCCTACACCAGCCTGCTCAACCTCGACACCTCCGAGCTGGGCCTGGCCCCCGAGCATCGTGGCACCGAGAAGCTGCTCGCCGACAGTGGAATCGACCACGTCCTGCTCCGCAACGGCTGGTACTGGGAGAACTACGCGTCCGCGCTCGACTCGGGACGAGCGGTCGGAAAATTCTTCGGCGCTGCCGGCGATGCGAAGGTCTCAGGCGCGGCCCGTCGCGACTACGCGGAGGCCGCTGCAGTGGTGGTGACCACCGACGGGCACGTCGGCAAGGTGTATGAGCTCGCCGGAGCGCCGGCTGTGACCTACCCGGAGATCGCTGCCGCGGTGGGCACCGTGATCGGAGCCGATGTCCAGTACGTCAACCAGGCGGTCGGGGAGTACGGGGAGACCCTCAAGGGCTTCGGTCTGCCCGCCGAGGTCGCGGAGATGTTCGCCGGGATGGACCCGGTGATCGCCGGTGGCGCCCTCTACTCGGACAGCACCGACCTGCAGGACCTCATCGGGCGCCCGTCGACCTCCGTGGCGGAGGCTCTCTCGCAGGGATGACGTCCTCGACGTAGTGCCGCGATGGGTCGGTGGCCCGCGTGGTTCCCCGCTCCACTGATGCTGACGAACGATGACGGCCCCGCTTCCTCCATGGGAAGCGGGGCTGTTCTGCTGGTAGTTGCCGCAGGCGAGGTGGCGTGCGGGGAAGTCGCGCGGCCCACCGTGCAGCGCAATCGTCCTCTGTAACGTGCTGGGGGAGCAGCAGTCGGTTCGCGGCGACACCGGCGTGACAGAGATCGGCGGAAGCAGATGGCGTCCCAGCATCAGTGGAGTTCAGCGTTCGAATGGAACCCGCCGGCGACCCCCGCTGAGATCGCGCTGGCGGAAGACGAGCACGGAAGGCCACTACCCGCGGCCTACGTCGCACTGGTGACAGTGCACAACGGTGGATTCACCCCGAGCAGCCTGAGCATCCTCGAGGTGGAGGAGATCGTCCAGCGAAACGCGGACTATGAAGTGTCGGAGTACATGCCCGGATACCTCATGATCGGCGACGACGGAGGCGGTACGGCAATCCTGCTCAACGAGGGGGACGGGCGCATCTAAGAAGTCGACATGGGGGTCATGGACGAGAGTGAGGCGACGCTGAGTGCGCACTCGCTCGACGAACTCCTGGAGTTCGGCACGGGTCTTGCCGATCGGGGTCCCCGGGCCAGCTGACCTACCGGGATTCGGCTGGGTGCGGGTCAACGACTAGCGTCCAGGGAAGGTGGCGTCCAGAGCTGGTGACGAGAACCGGCGCCACCGCACACAGGAGGACTGAGTCATGAGTTTTTCCGTCTACCTCGCCGGTGAGATCCACACCGACTGGCGCGAGGAGATCAGGCGCGGTGCCGAAGCCGCCGGTCTGGATGTGGTGTTCACCGCCCCCGTCACCGACCATCCGGCCAGCGACGCCGCCGGGGACCATCTGGGGGAGACCGGGAACCAGTTCTGGCGCGACCACCAGTCGGCCAAGGTGAACTCCATCCGCACACGAACCCTGATCGAGCAGGCGGACATGGTGGTGGTCCGTTTCGGGGACAAGTACAAGCAGTGGAACGCCGCCTTTGACGCGGGCCACTGCGCGGCGCTCGGCAAGCCTTACGTGACTCTCCACGATGCCGACATCATCCACCCGCTCAAGGAGGTCGACGCCGAGGCACAGGCGTGGTGTACGACCACCGATCAGGTGGTGGAGACGCTGCAGTACATCCTCAAGCCCTGACCGGGCGGTGCTCCCCGTGCAGCCCGGCCGCGAAGACGGTGCAGTCGTGACGGGTCCTCCGGCGCCTGCCGGGAGCCCGCGACGTCCTTCCCCTATGGGCGGCGCTCGCCCGCGGCGCGAGGATCTGGCCCGGTTCGCCACCGATGACCCGGACGCGATGGACGATGTGCTGCCCGTCGCGCCGGCGCGTCTCCGACTGCTCATCGTGGGAATCAACCCCGGATTGTGGACCGCTGCGGTCAACGCGCCGTTCGCCCGCCCGGGGAACCGCTTCTGGCCCTCACTCCACCGTGCAGGTCTGACCGATGAGCTCGTGGACGCCTCCGCAGGACTCTCGGCCCCGGACGAACGTCAGCTCACCTCGCGAGGGATCGGGGTGACCAACCTCGTCGGTCGTGCCACCGCCAGGGCCGATGAACTCTCTCGCGATGAGCTCCGCGCCGGAGGGGAACGATTGATCTCGCGGGTCCGCGACCTGAGGCCCGGTCTCGTGGCGATCGTGGGGATCACCGCCTACCGGGCGGCCTTCGTGCAGCCGCGGGCGACCACGGGCCCACAGGATGCGTCTGCGATTCGAGGCTGGCCGGCCGGTGTGGCGCTCTGGGTGGTGCCCCAGCCGAGCGGATTGAACGCGCACGAGACCGTCGATTCGCTGGCCGGGTACTGGCAAGAGGTCTGGCGTGTCGTTGAGGGCACGGGTGGTGATCACGGCACCGATGCCCGAGGCATGACGCTGTGAGTCGAGGGTGGCCGGATATCTGTTCACCGGCCGTAAGCACCAGATCCGCGTGCATCTCCAGCACGCCGGGCACCCGATCGCCGGTGACGACCGATACGGGGATCCCCGCTTCAACACTGTCGTGGCCTCTCGCGGCCGCACGCGGCCTCCATCTGCACGCCGCGACGATGCTGATCCCGCTGCCGGACGGGACGGACCTGATCGTGTCTGCTCCGATGCCGGGTACCTGGGATCGGCTGCTCACCCGCGGTCTCTAGCGTTCGGGGTCTCGGGGAGGTCCCGAGGATCAGCAGGGGTCGATGTGTTCCGCCGTGATGGTGAGCAGCCGCGCATTGCCTCCGCGGGCCGCCTTGTCGCGGCACACGGCCACGGTGTCGTGTCCGTGGTCGGTGAAGATGGGATAGACACGGGCGCCGTCCAGGCTGCCGCGCAGCGAGGGGCACCGGCCCGGCATGGCGAACTCGGCACCCGGGTGACGGTCCAGGAGCGCGGCGATGCCCTCCTGGGGACCGGATGACTCCACGTACGAGTCGAGGATGAGGATCCCCCTGCCGTCACACGGCGGAACGGAGGCGGTGACCAGAGCGCCCGAGGCCGTGCGGACCCCGCTGACCATACCGCTGGCACCCATGTAGCCCGATGGATGTCCGCTGGCGGCGGTCGTGGAGGACGACGATGTGGTGCCGGATCCGGAGTCGGGATGATTGGAGTAGTCCCGCTCCGCGAGCACCGTGCCCGCCGTAGTGATGGCCCGGCCCGGGCCGCTGATGGTGAACGAGTTGCCGCCGGAACTGCACTCCAGGGTGGCGGCGTCCGGCTTGGCGCACCGCAGGTCGCCGAACTCCACGGACTGACCGGTCTCGAGCCGGGCGGACACCGGCGGCACTCCCTCGACAAACGTATAGCGCAGTCCTGCCGGGCCGAGTTCCATAGCGCCGGGACGGCCCGGGAAATACTCGGTGAGATCCGGAGCCTCCGCCCCCGGCACACCGGTGCAGGTCACCGCCCCGCCCCCGGACACGCACAGGCCCACGTACTGACCGCCGGTGGAGCACTTCCACACATACGTTCCCGCATGGTGCTGCGAGGCGAGAGAGGAGGGATCGATACTGGTCAGCGCGTCGGGGACGGCGGCGGGGGAGGACGCCGTGACCGTGATGGTCTCCGTGGCGGGGGAGGATGACCCCTCGGCCTGTTCCGACGCGTCCTGTCCGACCTGCCCGGACGAACACCCCGCCACTAGCAGGAGCGCGCCCGACACCACCAAGGCTCTCGAATTCCGACACACCTTTCACACAGCTGACCGGGGAGCCGCTCCGTACCTCGGGAGGCAGGACCGAACTGCACTATCGCACAGCCCTGCGACACTCCGGCCCGGCTCCCGACCCTCCCGACGACAAGGGCAGCGACTGTTAGCCTGACCAGGCACTTTCCGAATCGTCGAGGAGGACACCCGTGGAACTGAGCATGGACAAGGGCGACCAGTTCGTCGAGCAGACGCAGTCACCGGAGGGAGCGGCCGCCTGGAAGCAGCAGTTGGACGAGTTCGCGCCGGGTGCCTCCGACTGGGTGGTGGGCGCGGTGTTCGGCGGCACCTACCAGCGGCCGGGGATCGAGTTGCGCGACCGTCAGATGCTCACCATGGCGGCCCTCGCGGCGATGGGCGGCACCGAGCCCCAGTTGACCGGGCACATCCGGACCGCGGTCGAGGTGGCCGGCATGACCAAGGAAGAGGTCGCCGAGTGTTTCGTGCACCTCATGCCGTACATCGGCGTGCCCAAGACCCTGGCTGCGATGCGGTGTCTGAGCTCGGCGTTCGGCGAGTGACATGAGCTGAGTCGTCGTCGTAGTCCTCGTCCCACGACACACCGCGCCCCCGTCGGATCACTCCGGCGGGGGCGCGGTGGGGTGGTGCGGGTTCAGCGGGAGATCAGGCGAAGGCGCTGTCGAGGTGGTCGTTGAGCGTCTTGCTCGGACGCATCGCAGCCTTCAGCTTCTCGGTGTCGGGCTGGTAGTAGCCGCCGAGATCGACCGAGTGGCCCTGGACAACCGTCAGCTCCTCGAGGATTCTGTCCTTGTCGGCGTCCAGCTTCTCGGCGAGCGGGGCGAACCGCGCTGCGAGCTCGGCGTCCTCGGTCTGCGCCGCCAGCTCCTGCGCCCAGTACAACGCCAGCCAGAACTGGCTGCCCCGGTTGTCGAGCTCGCCGGTCACGCGCGAGGGCGACTTGCCGTTCTCCAGCAGCTTGCCGGTCGCGGTGTCCAGCGCTTGGGCGAGGATGGTGGCCTTCGGGTTGTCGTACTTGCGACCGAGGTCGTCGAGGCTCGCACCGATCGCGAGGAACTCCCCGAGCGAATCCCAGCGCAAGTGGTTCTCCTCCACCAGCTGCTGGACGTGCTTCGGCGCGGAACCGCCGGCACCCGTCTCGTAGAGCCCACCGCCGGCCATGAGCGGCACGATCGAGAGCATCTTGGCACTGGTGCCCAGCTCGAGGATCGGGAACAGATCCGTGAGGTAGTCGCGCAGGATATTGCCGGTCACCGAGATGGTGTCCAGGCCGCGCCACGCGCGCTCGAGGGTGTAGCGCATGGCGCGCACCTGCGACATGATCTGGATGTCCAGGCCCTCGGTGTCGTGATCCTGGAGGTACTTGTTGACCAGCGTGATCAGGTTGTTCTCGTGCGGCCGGTACGGGTCGAGCCAGAAGACGGCGGGCATGCCGGAGGCGCGGGCACGGTCCACGGCGAGCTTGACCCAGTCACGGATCGGCGCGTCGTTGACAGTGCACATGCGCCAGATGTCGCCGGCCTCGACCTCCTGAGAGACCAGGACCTCACCGGTCGCGGCGTCGACGATGTTGGCCACGCCGCCGGTCTCGACCTCGAAGGTCTTGTCGTGGCTGCCGTACTCCTCGGCCTTCTGCGCCATGAGTCCGACGTTCGGCACGGTGCCCATGGTGGTGGGGTCGAACGCGCCGTTGGTCTTGCAGAAGTTGATGATCTCCTGGTAGATCCGCGCGAAGGTGGATTCCGGGATGACCGCCTTGGTGTCCTTCTTGCGGCCGTCGGCGCCGTACATCTTGCCGCCGATGCGGATCATCGCGGGCATGGAAGCGTCGACGATCACATCCGAGGGGGAGTGGAAGTTGGAGATGCCGCGGGCCGAGTCGACCATCGCGAGCTCCGGCCGCTGCTCGTGGCAGCGGTGCAGCTCCTCGATGATCTCTTCCTTCTTGGCCGAGGGCAGGGTGTCGATCTTTGCGTACAGGTCGCCCATGCCGTTGTTGACGTTGATGCCGAGCTCATCGAACAGCTCGCCGTACTTTTCGAAGGCGTCCTTGTAGAACACGCGGACGGCGTGCCCGAACACGATCGGGTGGCTCACCTTCATCATGGTGGCCTTGACGTGCAGCGAGAACATGACGCCGGTCTCCTTGGCGTCATTGAGTTGTTCCTCGTAGAACTCCAGCAGAGCCTTCTTGCTCATGAACATGGAGTCCACGACGGTGCCCTTCTGCAGCGGCACGGTCTTGAGGACCTCGGTCTTCCCGTCGGGCGTCACGACCTCCATGCGAGCATCGCAGTCACGGTCGAGGATGATCGACTTCTCGCCGGCGTAGAAGTCGCCGTGGGTCATGTGCGCGACGTGGGTCTGCGAGGCCATGGACCACTTGCCCATGGAGTGCGGGTTGGCCTTGGCGTACTCCTTGACGGCCTTCGGGGCACGACGGTCGGAGTTGCCCTGGCGTAGGACCGGGTTGACCGCACTTCCGAGGATGCCGGAGTACCGCTTGGCGGTCTCCTTCTCCTCGTCGGTCTGCGGGTCCCACGGGAAGTCGGGAATGTCGTAACCCTGCGACTGCAGCTCTGCGATCGCCTTGGTGAGCTGCGGGACGGAGGCGCTGATGTTGGGCAGCTTGATGATGTTGGTGTCCGGGTCCTGAGTCAGACGACCGAGCTCGGCAAGGTTGTCCTGCACCTTCTGCTCGTCGGTGAGTCGCTCGGGGAACGCTCCGAGGATGCGCGCGGCCACCGAGATGTCACTGGTCTCGACGGCGATACCGGCGGGCTCGGCAAAAGTGCGGAGGACCGGGAGGAACGCCTCGGTCGCGAGTCGCGGGGCCTCATCGGTGAGGGTGTAAATGATCTTCTGGGGACCTTGGGTCATGGATGTCGACTCTTCTCGTTTCGGGCTGATCGTGTTCTTGTGGAACTGCGCCATCTGGCCGCCCACCATCATCCCCCAGGTCGGACCGACGGTGTCGGAGCCCGGGCGGGCCGATGGGCGCCCCGTTCCGCGCGTACGGACCGGGAGTCGGGGACGGCCTCCCCTGCAGTGTGGTCCAACTCGCGCTCGCTCGCCGGGTTTCCCGACGTCGCTCACCCCGGTCGGGCCCGTTCTAGGCCGGGCCCGGAGTGCTGTCCACGGCCGTCGCCCGCCGGCCGGCGGACCATGCGGCCCACAGTCGGTGGTAGATCCCGCCGTGAGCGACCAGGTCGTCGTGGGTGCCGCGCTCGACGATCCGTCCGGAGTCCATCACGAGGATGATGTCCGCGCGAGAGGCCTGATCGAGCCGGTGGGCGATCACGAGGGAGGACCTGTCGCGGATGACCTCGTCGGCTGCGCGCTCCAACGCCTCCGCGCCCGCCGAGCCGGCCTCGGCCGTGGCCTCGTCCATGACGATGACGGCCGGATCGAGCAGGAGGACGCGGGCCAGGGCCAGCTGCTGCGCGGCGACCGGATCCAGCTGGAGCCCGCGCGCCCCGACGATCGTGTCGAGCCCCTCCGGCAGGCGCTCGAACCACGCGGAGGCGTTGACCCGGCGCAGCGCGTCGAGCAGCTCGTCGTCGGTGGCCTTGGGCCGGGCCAGGGTGAGGTCGTGGCGCAGGGTCCCCGAGAACACGTGGACCTCCTGGCTGACCGTGGCCAGACGAGCGATGCGCTCCCGATCGGACAGCGATGACACCGGGTAACCGTCGACGAGCACCTCGCCGGCATCCGGCACCAGGAGGCCCGCCAGCAGAGCGGCGACCGTAGTCTTGCCGGCGCCCGACGCACCGACGATCGCGACGGTCCGACCCGGTTCGATGGAGAAGCTGATGTCGCGCACCGCCCACGAGTCGCCGTAGCTGAAGCTCACATCGCGCAGGTCGACCCGGCCCTGCGGCGGCTCGACACCGCTGTCGGGCACCGGTACGGGCGGGTCCACGACCACGCCGACGATCCGGGACAGCGACGCGTAGCCCGACTGGACCACGTCCAGGATGCGCATGAAGGTCATGAGCGGACCCCGCAGGCGGATGATCATGAGCACCGCCCCGGTCACCGCGCCCACGGTGAGGGAGCCGGTGGCGACGAGGCGGTAGCCCACCGTGAGAGCGATCGCGAGCATGAGGAACTCGCCCACCAGCATCCAGACGTTGAGCACGAGCATCGTCGTGCGCGCTCGGATGCCCTTGCGCACCACGTCCCAGGAGGCGTTGCCGATCCGGGTGTGCATCCGGTCTTCGAGCGAGAAGGCGCGTACGGTCGCCCGGCCACGGATGGCCTCGAGGACCCGTCGCGCCCGCTCGGCCATTGCCGCGCGCTCCGCGGCGTAGCGGTCCGGGGCCTTGGCGAGGTAACGACGCGCGGCGAGGTAGTAGACGGGCGCGACGACGAGGGGGACGACGAGGAACTGCCAGTCCAGGGCGAACAGCGCGATCACTGTCGCCACGACCGTCAGGGCCGAGGTGGACAGCGTCGGGACGGTCTCGGTGACCGCCGAGGACAGTTCGGCCACGTCATCGGTGGACCGGCTGACGAGGTCGCCGGAGCCCGCGTCCTCCACCCGGTGGGTGGGCAGTCCGAGTGCGGTGCCGACCATGTCCTGCCGCAGGTTGGCGATCACCCGCTCGGACAGCCGGGCCACCAGGTAGAAGCCGGATGCGCTGAGCGCCGCGCCGCCGACCGCCGCCGCCAACAGCAGTCCGCCGATCTGCCACAGCGACCCCCCGCGTTCACCGGTGACCAGGTCCACGATCCGACCCATCAGCTGGGGGATGAGCACACCCGCGGTCGCCCCGAGGCTCAGCAGGATCAACGCCAGCGCCAGCCACCGCCCGGCGTGGCGGACCCGGGAGAGCTGCCTGGCCACCTCGCGACGGACCTGGCCCGCGGAGGCGACCGGAAACCTCAGGGCGGTGTCGGTCTTCAGGGGTGGTGTCGAACTCGTCGTCGTCATCCCTCGGCCCCCACGAGCAGACCCTCCGCGGTCTCGCGCAGTCGCCGTGCGGTCAGCCGCGCGTCCGCGACGGCGTTCCACGCCGGGGCCGGGCTGAAGACGATCGTGGTCTTCCCGATCCGCTCACGGGCGATGTTGTCCGCGAGGTTCTGTTCGGTCACCGAGTCCACAGCGGTGGTGGGGTCCTGCAGTACGAGTACCTCCGGGGCGAGCGCGACGGCACGCGCGAGGGCGACGCGCTGCCGCTGACCGCCCGAGAGCATCCGCCCGCTCTCACCGACCCGCTTGTCGGGGCCGTCGGGGATGTCGTCGCAGCAGGCGACCCGCAGGGCGTGTTCCGCCGCCGCGCGATCGGGGTGGACGTTGTCCGCCACGCTGCCGTCGAACAGGTCGGCGGCGTGGGGCACGACCGCCACCCGCGTGCGGGGCAGTGACTCGAGGAGGCGGATCAGCTCGGCGTCGGTGCCGTCGACGACCGTCAGGCCTGACGGAAGGGCGCGGATGAACCGCTCCGTGGTGGCGGCGTCGGCCTCCGAGATACGCTCGAAATCCGCGCCGAGCACCTCGCGTATCCGTCGGCCGGACGCCTCCGCCGACGCCCAGCGGGAGGCGATGTTGCGGCCGAACATGGTCATGGGGACCACGAGGAACTGGGTGAGGCCGACCACCGTGATCAGCTCGCCGATGGTGACGTGCCCGGCGAGCGCCAACGCGCCCGCCGCGATCCCGAGCGTGGACACGAAGACGGCTCCGGTCGCCTCGGTGGCGCCGTTGAGCCGTGTCTCGGCCGCGTCGGCGTGAACGGTCTTGCGGTAGGCGTCGTCCGACACCTCGTCGTAGCGCCTCCGGACGGTGACGATGGCGCCCAGCCCCTTGAGGATCCGCAGCCCCTGCACCACGTCGGTCGCGGTGGCGGCGGCCTGGGCGATGGCCTGCTGGCGCGCCACCGACCGGCGCTGCAGCGGCCGTGCCACCCGGAGCGCGACGATGACCAACACCGGGCCGCCGACCAGGGTGGCCAGGCTCAGCCACGGGTTGATCGTGAACATCATCGCCGCGCCGTACGTGATGGCCGCCGCCTCGGCGACCGGCATCACGGTCATCATGACGATGTCCCCGACGCGCGTGGTGTCCGACGAGGCGATGGACAGCAGGCCGCCCGCGGTGCGTTCCCGGCTCGCGAACCCGCGCGGGTCCTGGATGCGGTCGGTGACCGCGGTACGCAGGTCGTGACTGACGAGCTGCTGGCTGCGGACCAGCATGAAGCGGGCGGTCCAGTTGGCGACCATCGCCACCAGGAACACGCAGGCGAGGACGCCGATCCAGAGCCATAGCCGGTTCAGGCGGCCGGTGGCGATCGCGTCGTCGACCGCACGGCCGACGACGACCGGGGTGAGCCCGTTGCAGAGGAATCCCACGGCCATGCCGCCGGAGGCGATGAAGCTCCAGGGACGCTGGGACAGCGCCACTTTGAGGGTCCACCGCGGTGAGTCGACGGCGGGCAGCTTGGATCGGCGGCCCCCCGGCCCGGGAAGCGCCGAGTAGTCGACGATGCTGCCCGTTCCCGGGGTCTGTGAGTTGTCGGGCACGAGGGTCGATGTTACCGGCGGGACGCCGGGGTCCCGTCATCCGCGAGCAGTGGTCAGGGCCGCTCTCGCGGAGGTGCCCCGCCTGCTCACGCGCGGCTCCCGTTGCGCGCGGCACGGCCGCCGACGATCTCCACGGTGTCTACGTCCGCCACCCCCAACGCCAGGAGCGCCTGTCCCGTGGCGTCCAGTTCGTCCTCGATCGTCCGCAGCCAGCCCCGCACCACCTCGTCGGGGAGGCGGCGCCTCGCGGACAGTCCGACGACGAATCCGGGCGACGGGATGGCGGGCAGGACGGCCATCGCGTCGCGGCGCTCGTGCGACGTGCACAGCCAGTCCACGTCGCTGATGAGGATGGGGGCGGGGAGGCCGACGTCGTGTTCGTCGCACGGGAGGATGAGCATCGTGTTCCGGCCGCGGTCGTGGTGACCGATGACGAGGTCGATCACGCCGGCGGCGAGCGGGGCGTCGTCGAGCGGGAGTGTGTTCCAGTTGTCGGGGAGGTCCTCGAATCTCATGCCCCGAGTCTCGGCGGGCCCGAGGTCCGGCGACAGCCCCGCGACGCGTTCTGTGGAGCCGCCGGAACGCCCTGTGGACAGCGGGATCCGCGGGAACCCGGAGGCGGCCGGAGGCGTCTGGTCAGGACTCGTGCCGGAATCCCACCTTGATGGTCACCTGCCAGTGGGCGACCGCGCCGCCGTCGAGCTTGCCGCGGACGGACTGGACCTCGAACCACTCGAGGTTCCGCAGGGTCTTGGACGCCTCCGCGACCGCGTTGGCGATGGCCTGGTCCGTTCCGTCCGGCGAGGAGCCGACGATCTCGGTGACGCTGTAGACGTGGTTCATGGTGACCTCCGGAGTGCGCGTGACGGCATGTGATACGGGTCACTCTACGGTGGTCCGAGGGCCGGGCCACCGGCGTAGGGTCGGGAGACGAAAGCCCGCGCTCCCGAGGAGGACCGAGATGCCCGACGTACGTGCACGAGCAACCACGCTGGCCGAGCTCCACGAATCGGGTGAGCTGGCCGTCCTGCCGACCGTGTGGGACACCTGGAGCGCCCGGGTCGCCGCCGACGCCGGCTTCCGGGGCCTGACGGTGGGCAGCCACCCCGTCGCCGACGCGATCGGCAGCGCGGACGGGGAGAAGATGGACTTCTCCGAGTACCTGCGCGTGGTCAAGCGGATCACGGACGCGGTCTCCGTCCCCGTCAGCGCGGACGTCGAGTCGGGCTACGGTCTCGACCCGGCCGAGTTGATCACCCGCCTGCTCGAGGCGGGCGCGGTCGGCGCGAACATCGAGGACGTCGTGCACCGCGAGGGTAAGCGTGTCCGCGATCGCCAGGAGCACGCCGACTACATCGCCGCCGCCCGCCGCGCGGCCGATGACGCCGGGGTCCCGTTCGTCATCAACGGACGCACCGACGCCGTCAAGCTGGGGACGGACGTCTTCTCGGACCCGCTGGCGGAGGCCGAGGCCCGCATCACGCTCATGGAGGACGCCGGAGCGCGATCGGTGTACCCGGTGGGCGTGACGACCGCCGATCAGCTCACGCGTCTCGTGCAGGCGGTGACGATCCCCGTCAACGCGACCGCCCATCCGGTGAAGGGACACGGCGCCGGTGACCTGGCGGCCCTGAAGAAGCTCGGTGTGCGCCGGGTGTCCTTCGGACCGCTCTGGCAGATGTGGCTCTCCGAGGTCTCCGCCGACCGGTTCGCCGACTGGCTCCCCGCGAACGGCTGACGCGGACCGACCCGATCCGGCCGCGGGACCGCCGGGACGGTGAGACGGTGGAGGCATGGACACCCCTCCCGAACCCTCGCTGCCGGACACGAAAGACTGGACGACCGTTCTCGAGTCTGGCTGTGACGACTGTGGATACCGGCCTCACGACCCGGCTTTCACGAGCGACCGACTGGCTTCCGCCCGCGACCGGTGGCTCGCCGTCCTCCGGCGGACCGGGGTCGAGCGGCGACCGTCGCCGCGGGTGTGGTCGCCGCTGGAGTACGCGGGCCACTGCCGTGACCTCATCGAAGTCCTGGGGGACCGCATAGCGGCGATGCTCGACCGAGCCGAGCCGACCTACGACGATTTCGACGGCGAGGCGGCGGTCGTCGAGCACGGGTACTGGCGCAGCGACCCGGACGATCTCGCCCGCCGACTCGACGCCACCACCGCTCGGACGCTGAAGGTTCTCGACCGCGTCGGCCCCGCGGACCGGGACAGGACCGGTCGACGCGGCGACGGCTACGTCTTCACCATCGCCTCTCTGTGCCAGTACATCGTGCACGACGTCGAACACCATCTGGGTGACGTCGACGGGTGAGAACGCGCGGTCCCTGTTTTCCGCCCCGGGGCCTCGCGGGCGGGCTCGCCGACCGGCCCGTGGTCGGCGCCCACGCCGTCGCCCAGCGGCGTCACGCACCTGACGTTCCAGCGGCGTCGCTGACGGGGGCGTGTGTGAGGGTCCGGCGCGTGGCGAACCGTCGGGGCTCGCCGGTGACTGGGTCGGTGAACCCGAGCTCGCGGGCGAGG